>JAUVIB010000009.1 GCA_030592985.1 Calditrichaceae bacterium
CCGCCGACAATCAAACCTCTGTTGAGATCAATGTTTTGCAAGGCGAACGATCCATGGCGACTGCGAACAGAACTCTCGGTAAATTTATATTAGACGGTATACCACCGGCACAACGAGGCATTCCACAGGTTGAAGTTACTTTCGATGTTGACGCTAATGGTATTTTGAATGTATCTGCAAAAGATAAAGCCAGCGGTAAAGAGCAG
Organism: Calditrichaceae bacterium; assembly: GCA_030592985.1. Lineage (GTDB taxonomy): Bacteria > Calditrichota > Calditrichia > Calditrichales > Calditrichaceae > JAUVIB01. Next base: position 207 of record JAUVIB010000009.1, read on the forward strand.
AGCATTCGTATTGAAGCTTCCAGCGGTTTGACAGACGCTGAAATTGAAAAGATGAAGAAAGAAGCGCAATCTCATGCGGCTGAAGATAAAAAAATAAAGGAAGAAATTGAGATTAAGAACCAGGCCGACTCTTTAGTTTATCAAACGGAAAAACAATTGGAAGAGATGAAAGATAAAATATCAGATGAGGATAAATCCAAGATTGAGACCGCAATTGGACGACTGAAAGAAGCACAAAAAGGAAGTGACACGAATGAATTAAAGGCGGCTGTTGACGCGGTTAATACTACATGGAATGAAATTGCTCAAAAAATGTATTCACAAACGGGAGCACAAGGACAAGCCGGACCTGATGTCCAGGGTGATCCTATGGGAGGCGCTGCCGGAGCTGATGCAGCTCCTGAAGGTGAAGCAAAGGTAGAAGATGCTGATTATGAAGTTGTTGATGACGAAAAAAAATAAACAATAAGTTAAACAATAAAAAAGCCTTCGGAAATTATTCTGAAGGCTTTTTTTGTTTAAGGGGATAATTTTTAAAAAGTGATTATATCACTGGTATATGTTAACCATACTATATTATTTCTCCTGATAATTCTTTAAAAAATATTGATTTAAAATAATTGTAAAGTTATATTTTCATATTGGATTGCGATTACCCTGAAAAAATAACATAGAAGGTAATGTAACGTGTTTAAAAAAATATTGATTGCCAATCGTGGAGAGATTGCTTTACGCATAATGCGCACATGTAAAGATATGGGCATATCAACAGTTGCTGTATATTCCAATGTTGACCGCAGAAGCCCGTTTGTCTGTTTTGCCGATGAGGCTTATGCTTTAGACGGGACATCCTCTCGGGAGAGCTATTTAAGGATGGATAAAATTATCGCCATTGCCAAAAAAAGCAGAGCGGACGCTATTCATCCGGGTTATGGATTCCTTTCTGAAAATGCCGATTTTGCTGATACTGTAGTAAAAAGCGGTTTAACTTTTATCGGTCCGCCGGCTGAGACTATTCTTCTGATGGGTAATAAAACCGCGGCAAGAAAGAAAATGATTGCCGGGAATGTTCCCGTGGTTCCGGGTACTGAAGAAGCAATTAATGATACTGTATATGCAAAGAAAATAGCGGTTGAAATAGGTTATCCGGTATTGATCAAAGCGGCTGCAGGGGGCGGTGGTAAGGGTATGCGTCTCGTTAAAAATGAAGATGAATTTGATGAGGCTCTTGATGCTGCAATACGGGAAACACAAGCAGCTTTTAATGATAGTTCCGTATATTTGGAAAAGTTCGTAGAGGAATCCCATCATATTGAATTTCAAATTCTTGCTGATACAAAAGGAAATATAATTCATTTAGGAGAAAGAGATTGCTCCATTCAACGCCGCCATCAGAAAGTGGTGGAAGAATCGCCTTCAGTCTTGTTGACGGAGGAGTTAAGGGAGAAAATGGGTCGTGCTGCCATTAATGCGGCGAAGGCTTGTAATTATATAAATGCCGGAACGGTGGAATTCTTGGTAGATAAACATCAAAATTTTTACTTTTTAGAAATGAATACCCGTTTGCAGGTTGAACATCCGGTAACGGAAATGATAAGCGGTTTGGATCTTGTGCAAGAGCAGATAAGGATTGCGGCGGGAAAAGAGATCAGTCGGAAAGAAAATCTATCAAAATTCTGGGGACATGCTCTTGAATGCCGTATTTATGCCGAAGATTTTCATAATAATTTTGCTCCATCTCCCGGGAAAATAGAATTTTTACGTCCTGCAGACGGCCCCGGAATCAGGGAAGATAGCGGTATAGCTCAAGGCGATGAAATTTCTCTCTATTATGATCCCATGCTTTCCAAATTAATTGCCTGGGGAGCTGATAGGGAGCAGGCGATTAGGCGTATGCTGCGTGCCTTAAAAGAGTATGAAATCGCGGGAATCCAAACAAATATCCCATTTTTAGTGCGTGTTATGGAGAATAAGAATTTTATAATGGGAAATTATAATACCGGCTTTATTGAGGAAAATAGAGAACAATTGTTTGAAGAAAAGAGTGAATTGGCAATGGCGGCGGCTATCGGCGCCGCTTTGGCAAGACAAAATGACAGTATTCAATCCTTTTCTGACAAAAATATGATATCCGAATGGAAAATAATTAATAGAAAACGAAATTTGAGTTAATTATGAAACTTTTTGTAAATAGTGAAAAAAATGAATTTGTCCTGCATATTAATAATAATAATGAACAGGAAAATACATTACAGGTTGATAATCGTATGTATACCTATGATTTAATTGCTTTGGGATTTGGGCGGTATTCCTTATTACTTGATAATCATTCTTATACATTATTACAAGTGAAGAAAGACGATCTTTATCATGTGCAAATTGATAATAATCATTTTGTTTTACAGTTGGAAGATGAGCATAAGCGCAAAATAAAAGAATTGTTTAAAAAAGTTCAAACGGGGCCTGAGGTACAAATTATTAAGGCGCCTATCCCCGGATTAGTTATCAAGATAAATGCTGTTGAAGGGGAACTGGTAGAGGAGGGCGGCGGACTTTTGATCCTCGAAGCGATGAAGATGGAGAACTTAATAAAAGCATCGTGCAGCTGTCGGATAAAAGAAGTTATGGTCAAGGAGAAAGATTCGGTACAACTAAATCAGCCTCTCATGAAATTAGTAAAAGAATAATCGGAGCATATCTACAAAATGAATTCATTGTTTCAAAAACCTTTATCCTTCGAGAAAGATTTTCCTCTTCCGTCCTACTCTGACTGGGAAAAATTAGCGGAAACTATCTATAAGTCGGCAATTCCAACAAATGAATATCCCTATGAAATGATTGCTGTTAAGCCACTCTATATAAAAAATGACCAACCGCATAAAAGCATTTTTATCGATGGTAAAGACGCCAAAAATTGCTTGATTGTACAGGAAATAATAAATATCAATCCTGCTGATTATAATACAGCTATTATTAACGCCCTCAATGGCGGAGCCGAAGCTATCTCTCTACCTCTTAATATCTCTTCTCTTTATGGATTAGATAGAAAAAATGACTCTTTAAATAATAGATTAATACTCCATGATTATGATGACTTTAATAGCAATTTCAAAAATATACCTTTAGAAGAGTGCCGGCTTTATTTACAAAGCGGTTTCTCGGGTATGGCAATTTTAGCCTTTTTATGGTCTTATATCGATAGGCAGGGACTATCTCCAAATAAAATTACCGGCTCCGTAGAGATGGATCCCTTGTGGATATTGGGACGCTTTGGGCAAATGAATGCGCCAATTGATAGGCTATACGATGAGATGGCAGCTTTAGTAAAATGGAGTGATTTGAATATGCCGAACGTGAAAACGATAGGCGTTAATGCTTCCTATTTACATGAATCAGGAGCCTCGGCGGTGCAGGAATTGGCCTTCGCGTTAAGTACGGCAGCAGAATATATCCGCGCCTTGTTAGAGAGGAAAGTATCTATTAAAGATATAGTCCGCCATTTTAGTTTTAGTGTTTCAGTCGGTTCCGATTTCTTTATGGATATCGCCAAACTGCGCGCTTTTCGTCTGCTATGGGCAAATTTAATAGAGGCTTTTGCTGGTTCGGGAGAGATGGAAATTAATTGCAGAACGTCTGAAAGAGAAAAAATAAATACGGAGCCACATACAAATATAATCCGTAATACGTTACAGTCTATGGCTGCCATTATCGGGGGTAGCGATAGTATAACGGTTGTTGATTTTACCGATTCGGATGATTTTACCCAACGAATTGCGCGAAATATTCCCTTGATTTTAAAAAATGAAGCAAGGTTTAACACTATGTGTAATGCTGCGAGCGGGTCGTTCTTTATTGAAAGCCTAATAGGAAAAATAATGGAAAAATCATGGGATCTGTTTCAGGAAATAGAAAAAGAAGGGGGATACTATTCAGCATTGCGAAAAGGATTTCCACAAAAAGAGATTAAAAAAACGTTAAATAAACGGAAAACACGATTGTCTTTGGGAGAAGATAAGTTGGTGGGTGTAAATGTGTATCGTAAAGAAGAGATGAATGATATAAATAAGAAGAAGAGTGGTGACTTACAAATAATATTAGAAAATGATTTGACACGAAATACAACTCTCAATATGGACAAAATGATAGAGTCAGTAAGAAATGGGAAAACAATGTATGAAATTTATTGGCAAAATGGAACAGCTTATTTGCAAAAGGTAGAACCTATGTGTCCAATCCACATTGAGGAGATGTGTTAATGTATTTACATTGTAAATTGATAAAACAATGAAAAATAATCCTAATTTTAGCAAAATAAAACTTAACCCGAATATCTTTCATGATAATAGAAAGAGAAAAGGTGCTGATTGCACGCGTGCGAAAAATATTCCATTTGTGGAGTATTTACCCGGGTTTCCACCCTATAATCGCGGGCCGTATGCTACCATGTACACGAGCCGGCCTTGGACAATCCGCCAATACGCAGGGTTTTCAACTGCGGAAGAGAGTAACGCCTTCTATCGTCGTAATCTGCAAGCTGGTCAAAAAGGACTCTCAATTGCTTTTGATCTCGCTACCCATCGTGGATATGATTCAGATCATCCGCGGGTTGTGGGTGATGTAGGCATGGCCGGTGTTGCGATTGATTCAATTTTAGATATGGAAATCCTTTTTAATGATATCCCACTAGAAAAAATGTCTGTTTCTATGACAATGAATGGCGCTGTTTTGCCCATTTTAGCGTTTTATATAGCGGCTGCAGAAGAACAAGGTGTGAAACCTGAACAGCTAAACGGTACCATTCAAAATGATATATTAAAAGAATATATGGTTCGTAACACTTATATATATCCTCCGCTGTTTTCCATGAGGATTATAGCTGATATTTTTGCCTACACTGCAAAGAAAATGCCCAGGTTCAATAGCATCAGTATTTCCGGTTATCACATGCATGAAGCGGGTGCAACGGCTGATCTTGAATTGGGATATACTCTCGCCGATGCATTGGAATATTTGCGAATTGGGACAAAAATCGGACTCCCGATTGATTCCTTCGCTCCCCGCATTTCTTTCTTTTGGGGAATCGGGATGGATTTTTTAACCGAGATTGCCAAATTAAGGGCGGCACGTTTACTGTGGGCCAAAATCGTAAAATCTTTTAATCCAATGAATGAAAAATCTTTGACCCTGCGTACCCATTGTCAGACGTCCGGCTGGAGCTTAACAGCTCAGGATCCTTATAATAATATTATTAGAACAACCATTGAGGCTATGGCTGCCGTTTTTGGCCAAACACAATCATTGCATACAAATTCATTAGATGAAGCCATTGCTCTTCCCACTGATTTTTCAGCCCGAATTGCCCGTAATACGCAATTATATTTGCAGGAGGAAACGGATATCTGTAAGGTAATTGATCCGTGGGGTGGTTCTTATATGGTTGAGCATCTAACGGATAAACTTGCCCAAAAAGCCTGGGAGCATATTAGCGAGATTGAAAAAATGGGCGGTATGGCCAAAGCGATTGAGACGGGAATACCCAAAATGCGTATTGAGGAAGCGGCGGCACGAAGACAAGCGGAGATCGATGCCGGAGACGAGGTGATTATCGGTGTTAATAAATATAAATTATCTTATGAGAAAGAGATAAATACGCTTGAGGTTGATAATAAGGAAGTACGCAGAAAACAGATTAATTGCTTGAAAAAACTTCGTTCTGAGCGTGATGAAAAATTAACCGGGAAAAAATTGGAAGCGCTTACCCGTGCTGCACAAAGTGGTCAGGGGAACTTATTAGAGCTATCGGTTGCTGCGGCAAAAGCTAAAGCGACTTTAGGCGAAATCACCATGGCAATGGAGAAAATTGTCGGTAGATATCACGCACCGAGCAAAATCATTGGAGGTGTTTATGGCCGCACGTATTCTCAGGGAGAAAAGATGAAGGACGTATTGAGGCTTGTAAAACGGTTTGAAAAATCGGAAGGCAGACGACCGCGAATCCTTGTTGCGAAAATGGGACAAGACGGCCATGACCGCGGCGCTAAGGTAATTGCTACGGCATTTGCAGATTTGGGATTTGATGTGGATATCGGTCCGCTTTTCCAGACGCCGGCTGAGGTGGCGAGACAAGCAGGGGAAAATGACGTTCATATAATAGGAATTAGTTCTCTCGCAGGCGGGCATAAAACTTTATTACCACAATTGATAATGGAATTAAAAAGGATTAATAGAGATGATATTCTTTTAATAGCCGGAGGTGTAATACCTGAAAAAGATTATGAATTTTTATTATCTGCGGGTGTAGTTGCCATATTTGGGCCCGGAACGGTCATTCCCGTTGCCGCTAAAAAAATAATTGAAAAATTAATGGAATCTCAAAAGTAAATGAAGAAAAAACTCTCAATTGATGATTATTGCAATGGCATTGTTAATAATGATCGTGTCATTCTTGGCAAAGCGCTGACTCTAATGGAAAGTAATGCCGATATTCATAATAATATCTCTCAGAATCTTTTAAATAAAATTATGCCGCATACGGGGAATTCGATTCGTATCGGGATTACGGGGGCGCCGGGGGTTGGGAAAAGCACTTTCATTGACAAATTCGGCTATTATTTAATCAATAGTGGATATCGTGTAGCGGTTCTTTCAGTTGATCCGAGCAGTAGTATCAGCGGAGGAAGTATTCTTGGTGATAAAACCCGTATGGAAAAATTATCTTCTCATGAAAACAGTTTTATTCGTCCGTCACCAAGCAAGGGAGCTATTGGCGGTGTTGCCCGTAAAACGCGTGAATCTATTTTAATATGTGAAGCGGCCGGGTATAATGTAATCATAATTGAAACTGTGGGAGTGGGACAGAATGAATTAGAAGTCCATTCTATGGTTGATTTTTTTATGTTAATACAGATTGCCGGCGCAGGCGACGAATTACAAGGAATCAAAAAGGGTATAGTTGAATTAGCCGACGCCATCGTTATCAATAAAGCTGATGGTGATAATAAGCAAAATGTATTGTCGGCGGTTAATGTATTAAAAGGAGCGCTTGCTTATTTAAATCATAGAACGGATAATTGGCAAACACAGGTTCTTGCTTGTTCTGCTCTGTCAGAAGAGGGAATAAAGGAAATTTGGCACGTCATAAGTAAATTTCGTAAGTTATGCACAGGAAATGATGAGTTTAAGAAAAAAAGAGAACGGCAACGAGTTGATTGGTTTGATAATCTGTTAAATGAAGAGATAAAAAAAGTTTTTTTTAGGGACAAAGAGATAAAACATAAGTATAGTGTGTTAAAGAAAGAAGTATTAGAAGATAAAATTTCCATTGTTCATGCAGTGAGAAATTTAACGGATATATTCAGGAAATAAATTATTAATTTAATCAAAAAAATTAATCCAAGGAGGAAATTATGCCTGTCTATGTATTGCTTTCAAAATTATCTCCCGGAAATTTTAGCGATTCAGAAACCCGGCGGACTATTGGTAGAGACTGGTTTATTACACTAAAAGAAAAATGTCCCGAAGTTAAATGGAAAGAACATTTTGCTCTTTTGGGAGAATATGATTTCATGGATATTTATGAAGCCCCTGATGAAAAAGTCGCAGCTAAAGTTGCTATGATTACCATGTCAAAAGGCGCTATGAGCGCTGTAAATATGACTGCGATACCGTATAAAGAGTATTTGGAAGTTATTAAAGATATCTGAGGTGTGTTTTTAAGGTTTTTTGTACTGAGGGAAAAATGTAAAACAGGCTCAATGGTTTTTTTCTTTCTAAATGGAAACACAAATATTAAAAAGTTAAATAGGTTCAGAGGTGGAAGATTTAGCGTTAAGGAGTTTATAAGGTTTAAGGTTGTAGTGACTATGGCTTGAGTCTTGGTTATTAGTGTTTGTTTAGAGCAATTAGGTCAATTAGAAATTCTGTAAAATTTCCGATTTGTTGTATTACGGAAGACAGGTTAATAATTTTCCATCAAAAACGGAGTTTATTTATTGGAACTATACGATGTTTATTTTTACGAAGCTTTTGCGGAAGAGGAACAGGAATTAAAGCATTTTATCCGAAGGGATTTTAAAGCCGGTTTTACCTGGAAAACCATTCAGGAGGCAGGAGATAAAATACCTCCGTCAAAAATTATCAGCATTCGTACACAATCAGATATTCCGTTTAATTGGTCAGGAAAATTAGACGCTATTGTATCCCGTAGCACCGGATTTAATCATATTCTTGAATATTGGCAGAATTGCGGGAAAGAAATACCATCCGGTTATCTACCGCTCTATTGTCACCGTTCGGTAGCTGAACAAGCCATGCTTTTGTGGATGTCTCTATTGCGAAAATTATCAGTGCAGGTTCGCCAGTTTCAATCATTCAATCGTGATGGTTTAACAGGACTTGAGACAAAAGGAAGAACTCTCTTGGTGGTTGGTGTGGGCAATATTGGATATGAAGTTTTTAAGATCGGCAAAGGCCTTGAGATGAACGTTCTTGGTGTGGATATTGTGGAAAGATATAAGGACGTTCATTATGTTTCCATTGAGAAGGGAATGAAAGAGGCCGGTATTATTGTATGCGCCATGAATTTAACTGAGATTAACAAAGGTTACTTTAATAAAAACTTATTTTATAATGTTAAGAAAAATGTTATATTTATCAATGTATCGCGCGGCGAATTATCGCCTGCAAGTGATTTACTGGAGTTAATAAATAATAAAACAATTGCAGGGGTTGCCTTAGATGTATATAATTATGAGAATGTATTGGCTGTTGCTCTGCGAGAAAATGTAAAAGTTGATAATCCCGAAGTTAATGCCGTTTTAGAATTGGCTAAAAAGGATAATGTAATACTAACACCACATAATGCATTTAATACAAGTGAAGCTGTAATGCGCAAGTCCGAACAGACCGTTCAGCAGATAAATTCTTTTTTAGATAAAGGGGAATTCATCTGGCCTGTTATTAATGAATAAATATTATTGAAAAAGGTTATGAAAAAAAAATCCGTATATTTAACAATTGCCCTTATTTTAATTTTTGTTGTAATTAGCCTGATTGCTCTAAATATTCCGTCTACTATTAACAGGAAAAAAGCAGATGCAAAAGGTAAAAAAGTAAAGAATAATTTACCACAAGGTGAAGTTGTTTTTTACACAAAAGACAATAAGGAAATTACCAGAATAATAATTGAAGTAGCTGCTGATGATTATTCCCGTTCTATGGGCTTAATGTTTCGTGAAAAATTACCTTTTAGTCAAGGGATGCTTTTTATATTTGATAACGATGCAATACAAAATTTTTGGATGAAAAATACGCCGTTATCATTGGATATGATCTTTATTAACAAAGATAAAAAAATTATTAAGATTCATAAAGGAACAAAGCCTTATTCAATGCAATCATATTCGTCAATTAAGCCAAGTCGTTATGTCGTGGAAGTAAATACCGGTTTTTCTGATAGTTTCCAAATAAAAGAAGGCGACAGAATTGATTGGCATATTTTTTAATATTCTTACAAACATAAAGTGAAATTTTATGATTAATATTAAGAAGGTAAAAGAAAATGTGGTATCCGCAATAATCGGACAAAATATCTATTGGTATCCCAAGTTGGAATCAACCAATGATTTGGCTATGGATCTTGCCAGGAAGGGAGCGCCGGAAGGAACAATAATTGGCGCTGATTATCAGGTAAAGGGTAAAGGACGATTAAATCGGACATGGTTTTCTCCTGCCGGGGAGAATCTATTGTTAAGCGTTATTCTGCGTCCGTCCAGAAGCATTGAAATAAGTCAAAAAATTGTTCTTGCGGTTTCTGGTATTATAATCTGTAGTTTGAATGATTATATAGAGGAGCATGAAAAAGGGAAGGTATCATTTGAAGTTAAATGGCCGAACGATATTTTATTCGATGGTAAAAAAATAGCAGGAATTCTGACGCAATCTATATTGACGGGGAAGAAAATTGAAGCATTAGTAGTAGGGATTGGGATAAATATTAATACACCGTTAAAAAAATTTCCCGATGAATTAAAGAATAAAGCAACCTCTTTATCTCAAATACTTGGTGGTGTAAATGTGGATATTGATGATATATTAATCCATTTAATTAATAATTTGGAAAAAAAATATATCAAACTTGAGAGAACCAATTACAGTGGGGTTGTTGATGAATGGAAAAAGAATTGTCGAAGCATTGGCGCTGATATTGTTATTGAAAGTCCAAAAACCGGAAAAATAAAAGCAGTTTTTGAGGATGTGGCGGAAGATGGTTTTTTAATTTATCGAATTAATACTAATGATAAGAGAAAATTAGTTTCCGGATCATTAGACTATCTATAAGTGTCAGTTCTCATTTTTAGTCTGTTGGATTTGTGTGATTAAGAAAAATGAATAAGAATAAAGGAATGTGAATGCTTCTCGCTATTGATATTGGTAATACTCATACTGTTTTTGGCTTAATGAAAGGAAATGAAGTACTTTATCATTGGCGGATAACATCCGGTTTAGCGAGAACAGAGGATGAAATCGGTATGCTGCTAATGTCCTTTTTTGATAATAATAACATTGAAATAAAGAATATCGATGGAGTCAGCATATCTTCTGTTGTACCTAATCTCACCACTATTTATATACAAATGAGTGAGCGATATATAAAAAAAATTCCCTTCATTATTACTAATAAAATAGATCTGGGATTTTCCATAGGTTATAATGATCCCTCAACTGTTGGCGCTGACCGGATTTGTAATGCTGCAGCAGGAGTATGGAAGTATGGAAAACCGTTAATAATAATTGATTTCGGAACTGCAACGACCTTTGATTGTATTGATGAAAAAGGTGATTATCTTGGCGGGGTCATTTCACCCGGTATCGAAACATCAATAAAATCACTTCATCTCAAAGCAGCAAAATTACCGGAGATTGAGCTTCAGTTTCCCAAAACTTTTATTGGAAGAACGACTGAGGAGAGTATGCAGATCGGAATTGTGACGGGAACCGTATTTACGGTGGAGGCATTGATAACTGAGATTTCGAAAGAACTTATCGGTAAACCCCTTGTTGTTGCGACAGGCGGCTTGGCGAAAGTTATTTCTTTAAGAACGAATTTAATAAATACAGTTGATTTGAATTTATGCCTTGAAGGAATTGCTCTTTTATTTGAAAGAAATAAAAAATAATCTAAAAATTAAAAAGAGCAATACATAATAGTTTTTTAAATATTACCAGTAAAAAGTGGAATTAATAATTATGGATAAAGTAGCATTAAATATTTCACTAACAGAAGATGAAAACCAAATCATTGAGAAACTGGGAGAAAATCTTCTTTTAAAATTATGTGCTGATGCAGTACTATATTTTTCATATAATGAAGGTTTTCACTTTTTTTATCCAAAATTTTATAAAAAGAAAAATGTTCAAGTTAACTATTTACAAGATGGCCGAACTCCTATCTATTTGCTTAATCAACACCCCACCTTTGAAGAATTACTAAAATCAAATGAACAAAACATTAAACTTACACAAAAAAAAATAGCAGGAACAAAATTATTATCATTAATTCAGGATACAATCGGTAAGTATGACAACTTCCTTCTTTTTAAAATAAAAATCGAATCATCGTTAAGTGGAATCTTACTCTTTGGTTTTGAGGACTTCAATGGTGAAATCGTTAAAGATTTGGTTGAAAGTACTCAAGGTTTCATTGACAAGGCTGTTGAGAAAATAAATGAGAAAAGGTTAGTTAAAAATGCCAAAAAAACAATTAAGCAGTTAGATAAAATTCTTGAACTTGGGAAAGAGCTAACCATTGAAAATGATTCAAACGAATTGTTAGAAAAGATTAGTTTTTCCATCAGAAGAACATTAGGCTGGAACGTTGTTGTTTTTGAAAAAAAAGATCAAAATAATCTGAAATATGAAATAATTTCTATTCTGGGAATAGATAAACAAAAATACAATTTTTTGAAAACTTCCTCTAATTCTAATTTGTATAATGAATTAAAAGATAAGTCAATACCAATCAGTAATTCTTTTTTTTATGATCATTATTGTACCAAATTGGATATTGATAGCCAAAAAGACGAAAAAGATTTTATTGAAAAGAGCGGGGAAGAGTGGAGTGATGAAGATTGGTTGTTTGTGCCAATTATTAGCAAGGGTCGTGAACTTGGTGTCATTATTTTAAATGATCCTGTTGATCGTTTACGTCCCACAGTGAGTAAAATCAGATCTGTTGAATATTTTGCAAGCCAGGCTGCTGTTGTGCTTGAAAATGCTCTCCTATTTTCTGACCTAAAAAAATCTGAAGAAAAATATAGATTACTTGCGGAAAGTATGATAACCGGTCTTATTACTTGCGATTCTAAGGGAAAAATAAATTATATAAACAAAAGCCTGGAAACTATTTTAAAATTTGAATCACCGGAATCTGTAAGTGGGCATACTATATTTGAATTTTGTCCTGACAAGAGTCAAGATGCTTTAAAAGAAGCAGTATATAAAGTGTTGAATAATGAACATGAGAATGAAATTGGAGAGATAAGTGCTGAAATTGAACTAATTTCCCAGGATAATGAAGCTGTACCTTTTAAAATATTTCTAACACGTTATCCGTTTTCCGATGGTGATAATGGGTTTCTTGGTGTACTTTCCGATCAGCGTCCCCAAAAACGAATGGAGCAGTTAAAAGCAGATTTTTATTCCATGATTGTACATGATTTAAGATCACCATTGAATATTATACAAGGTTATATAGATATTGTCCGTACTGAAGTGATTGGAAAAGTGACGACTGAGCAGGCAGGAATGTTGATGATTGCCAAAGAAAATGTTTATAAAGTATTGAAACTTATTGACAATTTTTTAATTGCCTCCAGGATGGAAGTCGGAAAATTTAAAGTCTCTCCTGAAATAAATTCAATTACACAAGTAATTGAATCAGTTAATCGCGATCAAAAAGTTTTAGCAGCGAAAAAAAATATATCTGTTACACTTAGTTTAAGTAACAAGATTCCTCTGTTACATTTTGATGCAGATCGTATTGAACAGGTGTTGACAAACTATTTTAGTAATGCTATTAAGTTCTCCCGGGAAGGTGGTACGATTCTCGTTAAAACACGTTTGAAAGAAGAGCGCATTAAACACAGTGGGGAAATGCAGAAATATGTTTATGTTTTTATTAAAGATTCGGGGGTTGGAATTCCAGAGTCGGAAATAGAAAAAGTATTTAATAAATATGAACAGACAGAAGCAGGAAAAGATGCTTCTTTGAAAGGTACCGGTTTAGGTTTGGCTATATGCAAAGAAATTATTACACTACATAAAGGTGAAATTGGGGTTGAAAGTAAACCCGACGATGGGAGTACCTTCTTTTTTAGCCTACCAGTAACAGCCATATAGATTTAAGTAATTATTATTCAATTAGTTTATACGTAGGAAAATGCAGCAAGTTAAGCCTTGCTTTATACAGATTATGAAAAAAAAATCAGGAAGTACAACTCCATTAATGGAGCAGTATTTAAAAATTAAGGCAGAATATAAAGATGTTTTATTGCTTTATAGAATGGGTGATTTCTACGAAACATTTTATGAGGATGCAAAAAAACTGTCTAAAACTATAGGAATTGCTTTAACAAAACGGGCTCATGGGAAATCAGCTGATGTTCCTTTAGCCGGATTTCCATACCATGCTCTGGATAATTATTTACCCAAATTGCTCAATGCCGGTTTACGTGTTGCAATATGCGAACAAGTTGAAGATCCTAAATTAGCTAAAGGAATTGTAAAAAGGGAAGTTGTGGAGATTGCTTCTCCCGGTGCAACACTTTCAGAGAAATTATTGGATAGTAACTCGAATAATTTCCTTATTTCAGTTTACTTACAAGATGATATTTGCGGTTTGGCGATTGCTGATGTTTCTACTGGTATTTTTCAAGTAGCAGAGGTAAGAAAAGAGAATATATTTGATCAAATAATCAGATATCAGCCTAAAGAGATTTTAGTTTCTGAAAACCAGATAGAAGAGTTAAAAACACTCATCCGACATGGAATTAATACGATATTCACAAAAAGAGATCAATGGATTTATAATCGCGATTATACGTATTCCATTCTTTTAGAGCAATTTCAGACTCATTCTCTAAAAGGTTACGGATGTGATGACATGACCAGCGGCATTATTGCGGCCGGAGTGGTTATCCATTATTTACAGGAGAATTATAAAACAAAATTAGAACATTTTGTACGATTACATACGGTTAATTTATCGAGATATATGAATCTTGATGAATCAACGAGAAGGAATCTTGAAATATCACAATCCATTACTTTTGACGATACGGGGAAAACACTTCTCGAAGTTTTGAACTTTACCGCTACTTCCATGGGAGCAAGACTCTTTAAGCAGTGGCTTCAACAACCTTTATTAAATATTGATGAAATAAATGAAAGGTTAGATATTGTTGAGGAATTGTATAAAGAAAAGATAATACGAAGTAAGATAATAGATCAGTTAAAAAATATGTTCGACATGGAAAGATTATTAGGAAAACTCGTTACCGGAAGAGCGAACGGTAGAGATGCTATTAATCTAAAACAATCTTTGCAGCTATTGTCTCCAATTAAAATTATAATAGAGGATAGTAAGCTGGGAAAATTAAAAGAAAAATTTCTCGGTTTTGATCTTTTGGAAGTGTTGACTACTTTACTGGATAAAGCTATTGTGGAAAATCCTCCATTCACTATTCTTGAAGGCGGACTTATTTGTAATGGTTATAATCAGGAATTGGATGAATTAAGGAAAATTGCAGAAACAGGAAAAAGCTGGTTAATGGAATACCAAAATAGTGAACGAAAAAAAACGGGAATAAGTTCATTGAAAATAAATTATAACAAAGTCTTTGGCTATTACCTTGAAGTGACTAATGTCCATAAGGATAAGGTTCCCGATTATTTTATTCGTAAACAAACGCTGGTTAATGCTGAACGGTATATAACACCGGAATTAAAAGAGTGGGAAGATAAAATTTTAGGTGCTGAAGATAAAATAAATACAATTGAATACAATATTTTTCAGGATATTAGAAAAGAAATTTCGGAGTATATTGAGCAAATACAGAGAAACAGTCAGTTGGTAGCAGAGTTAGATTGTTTTTTATCGTTATCTATTGCTGCCTATGAGAATGATTATATACGTCCACAAATGGATATATCAAAAAACCTGAATATAATCCAAGGACGGCATCCGGTTGTTGAAAAAAATCTACCCCCGGGAGAGGATTTTATAGCTAATAATGTTAAACTGAATAATGATAAGGAGCAGATTTGGATTATAACCGGACCAAATATGGCCGGTAAATCCACTTTCCTGCGTCAGGTTGGATTAATTGTTTTGATGGCTCAGGTTGGTTCATTTGTACCTGCTAAGAAAGCCGAAATAGGAGTCGTCGATCGTATTTTCACTCGTGTCGGAGCTTCTGATAATCTCGCTTTAGGGGAAAGTACTTTTTTAATCGAAATGAATGAAACAGCTAATATTTTAAATAATGCTACGACAAGCAGTCTGATTTTATTGGATGAAATTGGAAGGGGAACAAGTACTTTTGACGGACTTTCCATTGCCTGGGCAGTTGCAGAATATGTCCATAATAATCAAAAATTAAAATCAAAAACTCTTTTTGCTACTCATTATCATGAATTAACGGAATTATCTCTTCTTTATCCCAGAATAAAAAATTATAATGTAGCTGTTGAAGAATGGGGAGATCAAGTTGTTTTTCTACGTAAAATTATTCCGGGAGGAACAGATAATTCTTATGGTATTTACGTTGCTCAAATGGCTGGTTTACCTACTGAACTAATTGGCCGTGCTCGTGAAATACTATCAAATTTAGAGTCTAATGAATTGTCTCCAAATAGTAAGAAACCGAGATTGGCAAGAAGACAAAAAAACCGGAGTATTGATTCCAATCAGTTAAATTTATTCTCTCTGTCAGAAGATTCATCAAAAATTAAAAAGGAGCTTAAAGGTATCGATATTAATAATATAACACCGTTGGAAGCTCTGAAAAAACTTGATGACTTAAAAGGCTTGGTAAAATAAATTAAATGGTATTTTGATTTATTTTGTGATTATAAACAATATAAAAGAATTTAGATTTCGTATTTTTTGATAAGTAGGAATAGTTGGAATGAAAATAATTTCCACATAATAGATATTTAGTGATTTTTTTTGGTATTTCTATGGTTAATGTAATCAAATCAATATAAATATTAAAAAGTACCTATTTATATTGATTTAACTTGATTTATATATTTTGATGTCTTATCTTAAATATAATTAATACATTAAGCTTCAAATACAACATTTATACCTTTATGAAGGAGTAATACATGGATACGGTTACCAAGAAGGATGTTGCGAAAAGAGTAGCCAAAAAACTAGGGGAAAAAGTATATACGGCAGAGAAATTTGTTGATTCCGTATTTACTGTGTTAAGGGAAATCTTAAGTGAAGCTGATCCTGAAGTAAGGATTGAGATTAGAGATTTTGGTGTATTTGAAGTTAAAAAAACACGGCCTAAACCCAAAGCAAGGAATCCCAGGACAGGTGAAATTATTTATGTACCGGCCAGAAGAAAAACACATTTTAAGGCAGGAAAACTACTGAAGGATGTTTTGAAAGTTCCTCTTACTAAAGAAAAATCTTAAACTGTATACATATTGACTATATTATGATTTACATTTCAATCAAATTGCCTGCATTATTTTAATCTACAGTATTTCATGGAAAAAATATTATCTCTTGATTTAGGGACAAAGCGAGTTGGTGTTGCCATCAGTGATGAACTGGGGATGCTGGCGCACCCTTTTGATGTTTGGGCCTGGAAAAATATCGAAAACCTTATCCAGCAGCTTGATTTAACCATTAAACGGCATTCGATTAAAAAACTGGTGGTTGGTGTGCCGTGGACATTAAAGGGAAAAATATCTGAAAAAACCGAAGAAGTCTTAGAAATTATTAATGTTTTAGAAGAAGTTTTAAGTATTCCTATAATAAAGATAGATGAACGTTTAACCTCAAAAATGGCCCGGGATTCTCTCAAAATAGTTGGAAAGAAACCAAGCCGGCATAAATCAAAAATAGATCAAATTTCTGCTATAATTATCCTTCAGTCCTATTTAGATAGTTATTAAAAATTTATTATCATATTTTTAAGCATTTTATCCTGATAATTCATAAATTGATCCCAGTGATAATATTAATTTTAATAAAAATAAGGTATAGATAATGGTTATTATTTTCGGTGCAGATGCAAAAGTGAATGAGATATCTCACGTTAAAGAAAGTTTGATTAAAAAAGGGTTTGAAATACATGAATCAAAAGGAGTTGATCACACGGTGATCGGTGTAATCGGTGATACTCTTAAGCTAGATATTCGTGATATGCAGGTTTTACCAGGGGTAGCAGATGCTTATCGCATATCTTCTCCTTATAAATTAGTAAGCCGAGAGTTCAAAAAAGAAAATACAGTGATAAACATAAAAGATGTTGAGATAGGTGGTAAAGAGATTGTAATTATGGCCGGACCTTGTGCTGTCGAATCAGAGGAACAAGTTTTTACCATTGCAGAGGCAGTCTCTAAGGCGGGAGCAAAAATACTGCGCGGCGGAGCTTTTAAACCGCGTACATCACCTTATGCTTTCCAGGGACTAGGGGAGGAAGGGTTGAAGATACTCAGAAATGCTGCTGATAAATATGGTATGATAGTTATTACAGAAGTGATGGATAAAGACCAAATAGATCTGATTTATAAGTATACAGATATTTTTCAGGTTGGTGCAAGAAATATGCAGAATTTTTCTTTTTTAAAAACACTTGGAAAAACAGATAAACCAATTATGTTGAAACGCGGGATATCAGCAACGATTAAAGAGTGGTTAATGTCTGCTGAATATATTTTATCAGGTGGTAATCATGAAGTTATTTTTTGTGAGCGTGGTATTAGAACTTATGAAACGTATACACGAAATACACTGGATATTAGCGCAATTCCGATAGTTAAAAAATTAAGTCATTTACCGATTATCTCTGATCCATCTCATGGTACTGGTATACGCGATAAAGTATTACCGATGGCTCGGGCATCAGTAGCAGCAGGTGCAGATGGTTTAATGATTGAAGTGCATAATAATCCGGAAGCCGCTCTTTCTGATGGCGCTCAATCTCTTTTTCCCCAGCAATTTGATGAGCTGATGGAACAATGCAGGGCGATTGCTGGTGTTTTGAACAGAAATATAGCAGATCGTAAAGAGTAGAATATGAAAATAGTTATTGCAGGACTTGGTGTGATAGGAGCTTCTATGGCCTTAGCTGTTAAACAGGTTCATGGAAATATTGTCATCTACGGTTATGATTTTTCTGAAATTCTGCAATTTGCTGAAGAAAATAAAATTATTGATCATCAGATTAGAAAATGGCCGGATGATGCCAAAGATGCAGATTTAATTGTTTTGTCAACTCCGTTGGCTGTTATAAAAAAACATCTTGAGGAATTGAATAATGTAATCGGTGTTGATACAATTGTCACCGATACGGGCAGCACAAAAGCCGAACTTATGGATTATGCCGAAGAGATAAATTTTAGCGGTAGCTATATCGGCGGTCATCCTATGACTGGAAGCGAAAAAAATGGAATTAATGCAGCTAATCCTTTACTGTTCCAAAATGCGCTTTATGTTCTTTGCGGAATTTCAGAAAAAAATAAACAAAAGGCAAAATCAAATTTATTCCCCATCTTAGAGGCGATTAAAGCCCGGGTCTTTATGATGGATGCACAAATTCATGATAAAGTACTTGCCGGAATCAGCCATTTACCACAATTAGTTGCTGTTGCCTTAGTGAACTATACGGGAGAGAAACAAGATGCATTAAATTATCCTTATTTTGAATTAGCGGCAGGCGGATTTAGAGATTTAACACGGATTGCATCAAGCTCAATTACAATTTGGCAGGATATTATCAATTCTAATAAGGAAAATATAATAGATGCCCTAAACCAATTTATCGGCACTTTGGAAAAAGAAAGAACAGCTATTGGTGACTTATCAAACATTTTTGATGCTGCCAACAATTATAGAAGTCAAGTACCAAAAGATACAAAAGGTTTTTTATACCCACTGGTTGATATACTTGTTTATGTGAAAGATGAAGTTGGTGTTATTTCAAAAATAGCAAATAAACTTTCGGAAAAGAAAATAGATATTCGTGATATTGAACTTTTAAAAATCCGTGAAAAAGAAGGCGGTGTTTTTAGGTTGTCATTTAATAGCCGTGAAGAAGCTGATAAAGCGGCTGAATTGATGAATGCAATAAATTATCGAGCGTTTATTAGGGAGTAATGCAATGGAAAAATTAAAAGTAGGTGTGATTGGAGCTGGCAGTATTGCCCAGATTGTACATTTACCAATTCTGGAAAAAATGGAAGGAGTTGAACTTGCCGCGATCTGTGATGTTGATGATAAAAAGATAAAAAATTTATCAGAAAAATTTCATATTCCTCGTTGGTATTTTTTAATAGATAATATGATAAAATATGAGAAATTAGATGCTATTCATATTTGTACACCAAGTATCCATCATTATCCTATGTGCTTTTTGGCTCTTAAAAACGGAGTTAATGTCTTTGTTGAAAAACCTATTTCTCTTACTGTTCAGGAAGCACAAAAACTGCATGAATTAGCAGAGAATAATGGTTTAACCGTAATGGTTGGAATGCAGAACCGCTTTCGTGATGATGTAAGTATTTTAAAAGATTTTATCGATAATGATGAATTAGGTGATATTTATTATATTAAAGCCGGATGGCTTAAAAAATGGACTAAAACTCCAGTGCAGGGATGGTATGAAAAAAAAGACTCAGGTGGTGGAGTAATGATCGATCTGGGTATACAGCTTATTGATCTTGGATTATACCTAATAAGTTTACCGGAAATTTATTCTGTGCGGCTCTATGATTATGAATTAACTCCGGACTTAGAAGTTGAAGAAGCTGCTTTGGCTGTTATTAAGACTAAAGCAGGGTTAACTATGACGGTTGAAGTAAGTTGGAAAATGCATCTTGAACATGATGTTAGTTATACTCATATATTTGGAAAAAAAGGTTCTGCTTATCTAAACCCCTTAAGAATCAACAAGGAACTACATGGAAATCTTGTAAATGTTACTCCTTTGATAACGGAGGATAAAACAGTTCGCTATAAAAAATCATATGAAACAGAAATAAATCATTTTATCAATGTAGTTAGGGGTGAAGAGAAAAATAAATCTTCTGCGAAAGATGCTACATATATGATGAAGATAATCAATGCCTTATCTGAATCAGCTAAAACAAACAAAGAAGTGTTTCTCAGCTAATTTTGGTATAATATTTTATAAGATTCACTTTGCTATTTAGTATCTTATTACTAATATTCGTGTATTTTTTGGCAGGAATTGAATTTATATTTTTTTCATTTAAAAACTCAAAGTAGGTCATTCCTGCATGTTTTAAGCAGGAATCTAAATGATGAAATTTAGA
>JAUVIB010000362.1 GCA_030592985.1 Calditrichaceae bacterium
CCTTTTTTCTCTTTTTCTTCCCGTCTGAATTGATTATCAAGAAAAGCATAAATGATTTTGCTATTCCCGGGATAGATCGTCAAACCAATCCGCCCCACACCTTCCCCCGTGGGAAACCCGCTTGCTTCATCTGTAATAAGCTGCCAATTTTCACCGCTGTCAACACTTTTATAAATACCCGAAGTTTTTCCACTCTCTGTAAAATTCCATGCTTTCCTGTCACGATGCCACATAGCAGCGTATAAAATTTCAGGATTTTGGGGATCAATCGCTAAATCTATCCCTCCCGTACTGCCGTCAATATAGAGCGTTTTTCGCCAGCTTTTCCCGCCGTCAACTGTTTTATAGATGCCTCTTTCTTCATTTATTGAATATAAATGACCTATGGCCGAAACCCAGACAATATCCGGATTTTGTGGATGAATGACAATGCGGCCAATATGATGCGTCTCTTCCAGATCACGTCTCTGCCAGGTTCTCCCGCTGTCCGTACTGACATAAATTCCCATACCGGCATAAGACGATCTGCTTGAATTATTCTCACCGCTGCCGATCCATATTTTTTCACCATGCTCCCAGTCCACGGCAATATCACCGATGGTCATTACCGCTTCATGGTCAAATAGTGGTGTAAATGAATTGCCGTTATTCTCCGTTCTCCACAATCCGCCAGAGGCGTAGGCTACATAAAAACGGCTGGGGTCATCCGGTGAAACATCCACATCCACCACCCGCCCGCTCATAATGGTTGGCCCGATTGAGCGCACCGCAATATTCTTGGTCAGTGATTTATCAAGCAGTTTTTGCCGTTGAGTAAAACCGGAATAGCGTTCGGAAGCGGATGTAAATTCGGGAAAGTTATTCTGTGCTGTCGTGAGAGTAATGGATAAAAGTAAGATACTTACTGTTATAAAAAATCTCATTACATACCCCTTAATTTTTGCCATAATGATTCACGGCTTTCTTTAAAAAACAAAAACCGAATTATTTGTCAATTTACATTTTTTTTATGATTTATTCTACTTATTTATGATCGAAATGAAAGATTTTGTAATCTATCACAAAATATGGAAATGAAACCGGTTCATATCTATTAATTTTGTTTTATTTTTGAGACTAACATCCGGATTTTTATTTCCAGTCCCTTGGCTTTGGACTATTTTCAGCTCTCACAATTAAAAACTCAACGCAATATAATTGTATTATTTTACGCATATTTCCATCCATATCATTAAAACAAAAATATAGCAATAGTAAAAACTTCATAAATTATGACAATGACACCTCATTTAACCTGATTTAAAAAATTTTTATTTGTGAAATTATTATTATATTTTATAACTATTAGGCAAAAGAAAAGAAAATCAAATAATGTGAAACACAAAATATAAAAATATGTGGGATTTATACAATAATAATTTTGGAAGAAAAAATATGCGTATTAAAATATGGATAGTTATTATACTCACTATGATAATAACAAATAAACCTGTTATGGCGATAAGTTATGAGAATATGCATACTGGCACTTTTACAGTATTTACACCACATTTTGCCCATATTGCAAACGTAACAAGTGAAGAAAGCGGTTTTATGATGGCTTATAAATATTATGGGTATTTAAGTATCATTGGACAACTTGATTTTATCTATACAACAGAAAAAGAAAACTCATTTTCTTTTTCAATAGGCTCCCCTTATCTAATGGCAGGCGGTAATATTAAAATAATTAATTATAATCAGGGGAAAATTTTTCTAAATTGCTATTTTGGAATAAAACCGGATGAAAATGATGATAGTATATTTGGAAATCTCCAATATCTTGGAAGCCTTGGGCCCTCATATAAAGTAGCATTAAATAACTCTTCTGTACTTGAAACTTCCATAGATGCATTTTTTCATCCAGGCTGGAATGATTCTTTTTTTATTCCTCCTTATCCGGCTATGCGTGGCCTGACGGTTGGCGCAAATTATGCAAAAAACATCATTTCCGGATTATGGATAAATATTAGCCTTGGTCTATCTTATACAGAATATAGGAAGTATGAACTAACATATGTATATGGGAAAACATCAAAGGGCTATCTTAGTTGTAGTGATGAAAAAAGCTATACACCTCGTGATACGATAGATAAGGCTGTTTTTTCGTGGGAACCATTTTTTTTCATTCCAATTGGTATTGCAATTAGTTATAAATTCTGACCAAATATAGTTACTTCAAAAGAACAACTGCCATTATTTTAGTGAAAGAATCTCTAAATACCGGTGTAATTTTGCTAATAAGTCTTTGGATTACAATCCATACCTTAATACTGGCTAAGGTAATAAAAAAAAGCCCTAAATTTTAGGGCTTTTTTACTCTTTTTCATCACCAAATTTGAACACGTTTTTCTTCCGGTCTGAACATCTTGTCCTCTTCATTCACATCAAAAGCCTTATAAAATTCAGGCATATTGGATAAGATACCATTTACTCTGTATTCACTAGGAGAATGCGGATCCGTTAACAAACGTTTCCTTAGCTCATCATCTCTGTAATTTCTATGCCATATTTGAGACCATCCTATAAAAAACCGCTGCTCTCCCGTAAATCCATCAATAAGCGGCGCTTCTTTCCTCTGTAAAGAATTTTGATAGGCATAATAAGCGATGGTCAAGCCGCCCAAATCTGCAATATTTTCCCCAAGCGTCAACCTGCCGTTAATATGCATAGTATCAATAGGAGAAAACAAATCAAACTCTTCCACCATTAGACGGGCTCTTTCATCAAATTTCATACGGTCATCTTCCGTCCACCAATTTCTTAAGTTTCCATCGCCATCTGATTTTCGTCCCTGATCGTCAAAGCCATGGGTTAATTCATGCCCGATAACCGCTCCAATTGCCCCGTAATTCACGGCATCATCAGCATCCATATTGAAAAAAGGCGGCTGTAAAATGGCAGCGGGGAAAACAACTTCATTCATGGTTGAGCTGTAATAAGCGTTTACCGTCTGTGGCGTCATACCCCATTCGTCACGGTCGACCGGTTTTCCAAGTTTATTCATATTATATTCATTATCCCAAATATTGGAACGTATACAGTTGCCGATAAGGTCATGAGCTTTTATTTCCAAAGTAGAATAATCTTTCCATTTATCAGGATATCCAATTTTAGCGTTAAATTTAGATAATTTAACTAATGCTTCTTTTTTTGTATCATCACTCATCCAATCCAGATTCTTCAGTCTTTTTCCATAGGCAATTACCAAATTATCTACAAGTTCTTTCATTCTTTGCTTTGCCTGCGGTTTAAAAAACTTACCCACATAAATCCGGCCGATAACTTCACCAAGATTTCCGTTAACAAGACTTACTCCTCGCTTCCAGCGTGGGCGGATCTGCTCAGTTCCGCTTAATGTTTTACCATAAAAACCAAATTGTTCCATAACAAAATCATTAGATAAACTCCCTGCATAAGCGTTTATCAGCTTAAATTTAAAATAGGCTTTCCAAACATCTAAGCTTGTTTCATTTAATATCTTATTTAATCCTTTAAGATAGCCGGGCTGACGGATAACAACATTTTCTACCGGCTGTTTTTGGGAAGAGGTTATAAAATCTTTCCAGCCGAAATCGGGAAAATCTTTTTGCAATTGCGGAATATCAAATTTATTATATGTCTTATCACGGTCGCGGTTCTCTACTCTTGTCCAGTGATATTTCGCGATTTTCATTTCCAATGACAAAATACTATTTGCTTTATTTTCCGCGCCGTCTTCATCGGCCAATGTAAAAATTTTCTCTATATATTTTTTATATTGGTCGCGGAATTCTTCGAATTTGTCATCTTTTTTTAAATAATAATCACGGTCCGGCAATCCTAAGCCCGACTGACTGATGTAACAAATATATTTGTCGGATTGTTTCCCGTCCTGTGCCACATAAAAAGAGAATGGTGTTTGCACACCAATTGTCTGCAAATAAGCAAAAAGCTGTGGTAATTCACTTTTTTTACTAACTTTATAAATATTGGCAATTAATGGTTTTAAGGGTTTTATACCAAGAGATTCTATTTTTACTGTATCCATAAAACTTGAATAATAATCACCGATTTTTTGTTCATCCGATCCAA
>JAUVIB010000228.1 GCA_030592985.1 Calditrichaceae bacterium
AAGTATCCTCATCTTTAAGTTGAGTTTTTGCATAATCAAACGCTTTCTGTGAATTTTTGATTAAAATGGCATCATTATTATTTTTCTTAAAGGATTCTACCAAGACAGCGCCATCTAATTTCCTATGTGTATCCGGCTCTGTTACATAAATAAACTCACATTTTCCAGCAATAAAATTCACAATTTCCTCGTGAGACTTATCTGAAACGAGACCGAGAAGAATATGCAGTGATTTCTGATTAATATTCTCTAATAAATAGTGCAGCGTTTTTTTTATTCCGGCCGGATTATGGCTAACATCAAAAATTATATCCGGGTGGGATTGTATTTTTTGTAATCGCCCCGGCCAAAATATATTTTTTAATTGTTTTTCAAATAAGCTATGATTAAAATCAATACCTTTTTTTTGTAAAAAATAGCGACTGACAAGATACGCTAATCCAATATTATCCGCTTGAAATGCCCCAACTTGTTTCGTATAAAGTCCGCTCAACAAATCTTTATTAAAATCATCAATTATATCAAATTCCATACGATCTAATGTGGTTAATTTAAAATTAATTTTGATATAATCCGGATAATAAATAAAAGTCTTTGTCTTTTTCTCCACATTTAAAAGTACATCTAAAGCAGGCTTTTGCTGTTTTGCACTAAATACAACCGATTTATTTTTTATTATACCTGCTTTTTCTGCAGCAATTTCTTCTAACTTTGATCCTAATTGTTTTTGATGATCAAAATCAATAGGTGTAATAACGACAATTTCAGAATCTACGATGTTGGTTGAATCTAATCTGCCGCCCAAACCGGTTTCAACAACAGAAACATCTACATTTTTTGTCCTAAAATAGTCAAGTCCCAAAGCAGTGATGGTGTCAAAAAATGTTGCCTTTCTCGCCTGAACAAGCTCTTTTATTCTTTGCCAAAAATCCAATACAAAGGATTTTTCGATCTTAATACCATTAACCTGTATTCTCTCTCGAAAATCAATTAGATGGGGACTTGTAAAGAGACCAACATTCATCCCCATTGCCTGCAAAATCCCGGCAATATAAAAAGCAGTAGACCCTTTCCCATTTGTTCCGGCAATATGAATGACAGGATATTGATTTTGAGGATTATCCAACAAACTCATTAAGGACTTAATATTATCCAGTCCTAATTTAATAGCATATTTTTGCAGGTCATATATTTCGGAAACCGCTTCTTTATAATCCATCAAATAAGCTTGCCCAGAACAAAACCAATTACAATACCGATTAATAATATAACTGTAAGAATTCGATAATTGATAACATCTTTGCTATAGCCGCGTTTTATAGCAACAAGAGATACAAAATAACCCAGGGCATTGATAATCCAATAAAACGGTAGCGCTAATATCTGCACAATAATAGGACCGACAATAGGTATTAAACCAAGTATTTTCAATAATCCAATAAATGCTTGAGAGATAATAGCAAAAATGACGACACCGCCGCCTATTACCGTATTGTTAAGATTGTAATGAATTCCTATTACAACAAAAGTAACAATAAGTACCCATGCTAAAATTGTTTTCCAAAATGCTTTTAAAAAAAATTTTAGCTTTACTGTAAATGCTTTAAAATGTTTATTTTTATACTCGGGATATGTTTCCATTGGCGCTTGTATTTGATTTCTAATTTTGTGGAGAAAAACCGAAAGTGTTATTATTAATAAGATATATTAATTATATCGTGTTAATTTAAAATTTAAAACAAAAACCTTGGGTTAAATGGATGTTGGATAAATTAAATTTATGTCTAATTCAGATTTAGGGATTTACCAAAGCTGCTTTTTCCTGGATTTGTTCACTTACCTGACCGTATCGGCGTTCACGGTGTATATAGTCCCAAACAGCTTCCAAAAATTGAAATTTTCTAAAGTCCGGCCAGGCAATCTTTGTAATATAGAGTTCAGAATATGCTAATTGCCATAAGAGAAAATTACTTACTCTGTTTTCTCCTCCGGTACGGATAATTAAATCAGGATCAGGTTGTCCGGCTGTGTATAATTGATCAGCTAACAATTGCTCGTCTATTGTTTCAGGATCAAGCTCACCATTCTTAACACGATAAGCCAGTTTCTTGACGGCATCAATTATTTCCTGCCGTCCGCCATAACTTAGAGCCACATTTAAAACCAATCCGGTATTATTTTTTGTTCTTTTTACAGCAGATGCCATACTTCTTTTAGCAAGAACCGGTAATTTATCAAGATGACCAATCGTATGAATTTGGACATTTTGACGCAACAACCTTTCGATCTGTTTATTGATGGTCGTTACTAAAAGTTGCATTAAGGAGGCTACTTCCCAACCAGGACGTTTCCAGTTTTCTTCGGAAAAAGTATAAATAGTTAAATAACTAATTCCTACTTCTCCGCAAAACTCAACAACCTCCTGAACCGAGTTAACACCTTCGTTGTGGCCTGCAACCCGCGGCAGTCCTCTTCCTTTTGCCCATCTGCCGTTTCCATCCATGATAATACCCACATGTTTCGGTAAATCAGGATGATTTTTTATTTTTTCAAATTTCTTATCGTAACTCAATATAAATCAATACCTATTTTTTACAATAACTTAAAACAGTCTCTTAATTTAGTTTTTATTTGGGGAAAGTCAAGAAAAATCTGTTAATAAAGTCGTAATGACTTATCTCAATCTGCATCATATAAATACATTTTTTATAAAATATTGTTAATTTTGATGGAAAGTTGTGACGTAGATTAAAATAACTTAATAATTACAACTTTTAAGTTAGATAAAATCTATGCTTTTTACAAGAAAAAATGCAGCATATAAGGTGAAATATCAATAAAAGAGGTAATATTAATCAGAATATACTCCGGTTTATGGTTCAACAAGCTCAATTAACATTAAACTCCTTTCTTGAATAGTGCTAACTAACTTCCTATGAGTAAGGTTTTACTTACGCTGAAATAATAATATTTGTTATCACTGATATGTTTTTAGTAAATTCGCACATCAGCTGTAAAGGAAAAAGAATCATATATAGTAGGAGAAGTGATGAACGGGCAAAAAAGTTACCCATCAATAATTGAAATCAAAGAAAAGTATATCACAAATGATATTATCATGAAAAAAGCACAGCATCTTGTGGATAATTCTATGTGCCTGCTAACATCGCGGAAAACTGATAGCTATCGCGTAACTATCGAAGGTCATTATAAGGATTTTATGGTTGATATCCTGCATACAGACGGCCATTTAAATTATAAATGCAGTTGCGAAGCCTCTCTATCAATTTGTTCTCATGCTGCCGCTGCTCTTCTTTTTTTAAGCGCATATTTAGAGGAAGAAAAGGAACAGCCTATAGAAGAAGGACAGAAATACACTAAGGAAGAGATGATAAAACGCGTTCTAAAAGAACGGCATGAGAAAGCGGTGAAAGATGATTATGAGTTACGCCTTGGCGACAATATCCATGGCGCTCATAAACTGCGCTCTGCTTCGGGTAAAACCTATGAAGTTTCCATAAGGAATTTCAAAACAGATGAAGGCTATTGCTCCTGTCCCGATTTTAAAACAAATAAGCTGGGAACCTGTAAGCATCTCATTTATACAGCGGAAAAGCTCAAGAAAAAGTATAATTTAAAGAGATTAATTAAAAAACAGGATTACCCATTTACAGAAATCTATCTTGACCCGAAATATAATTACCATATTACTTTTTATAATTCCGGTGAAGTAAGTTCTGATGTTTCTAAATTACTTTCAGAATATTTTAAAGGAAAAACAAAATATATATTTCCCGCAGAGTATAAAAATATTCTTTCTTTTTTGAGAGAAGCCCGACAGATAAAAGAATTTCTAATAAGACCTGAAGTAAATGAAAAAATAGAAAAATATTTTGAACAAGAAGTATTAAAAAAAATAAGTAGTGATACAGCGCCCGATTTTTCAAAAATCAAGGTAGAACTTTTTGATTATCAAAAAGAAGGCGTCATTTTTTCTCTGTTCAAATCTGCCAATATTATTGCAGATGAAATGGGGCTGGGAAAAACCATTCAAGCTATTACTACAGCAGTGCTGAAAAAAGAAATATATAGTTTTGATCGGGCTTTTATTATCTGCCCGGCCTCTTTAAAATATCAATGGAAGCAGGAAATCGAAAAATTTAGTTATGAAAAAGCCGTAATCATAGAAGGCAGTCGTGATGAGCGTAGAGATATCTACAAAAAAAGCGAGGCCTATTTCCTAATCACCAATTATGAAGCGGTAATGCGCGATATCACCACAATTTATAATGATCCACCGGATATGATTATTTTAGACGAAGCGCAACGTATTAAAAATTATGATACAAAGACCTCGCATGCGGTTAAAGCAATCCCCCGTAAACACGCACTGGTAATAACCGGAACGCCTCTGGAAAACAGGCTATTAGACCTCTATTCAATTATGAATTTTATCGATCCTGAAGTTCTGGCCCCGCAGTGGGAATTTTCAATGAATCATTGCTATTTTGATAAAAGTAAGAAAAATAAGATTACAGGTTACCATAATTTGCAGAAACTTCATGAACGTTTAAACAAGCATATAATACGCAGGGAAAAAAGTGAGGTATTAAAACAGCTGCCCGCCCTGCAAGAATTAACGGTTCCCATCGAACTGCACCCTTTTCAATATGATATGCACGCCGGATACGCTAAATCACTTGCCGGTTATATAAACAAGAAGCATAAAACTCTCTATGATATGCAGCGTATACAGCAAATTTTAACAAGTATGAGAATGGTTTGTGATTCTTCTTATCTCGTTGATAAAGAGAGCAATTACTCACCTAAGTTGGATGAACTGCAAAACATTTTATTAGAAAAGCTGGATATAATAAATCGTAAAAAGAAAGTTATTATTTTTTCAGAGTGGAAAACGATGCTTAAGCTAATTGGGCGTATGTTAACATCCAATAATATCGGTTATACAACTCTTTCAGGCGACGTCCCCGTTAAAAAGCGCGGTAATTTAATCGAGGAATTTAAAAACAACCCCGATTGCCTGGTATTCCTTTCCACTGAGGCCGGCGGCTCCGGGCTCAATTTGCAATTCACTGATACAGTTATCAATTTTGACCTGCCCTGGAATCCTGCAAAAAAAAATCAACGTATTGGAAGAATAAATCGCATTGGACAGAAAAGTGATTCCATAACAGCGATAAATTTAGTAGCTTTACACAGTATTGAATCGCGAATTGCCGATGGTATCGTACTTAAACAAGAACTTTTTGACGCTGTGTTGAATGATGCTTCCATCACAGATGAAGTCGATTTTTCCGCGAAAGGAAGATCAACTTTTATCGATCAGCTTAAAAAACTGATTCAGCTGGACCTGCCTGAAAAAGATAAAGAGTCCCACGTAGAAGAATCTGTTTCTGCTGCCACCATTACCGGACAAACATCTATTTTTGATGCTGATCAAGCCGAAGAGGATGTTTTTATAGAAGAAACCGAAAAACAAGAACAGTCTAAACCGGAGCAGATAGAAGAGACCCTGAACAGCGGCTTGCAATTCCTTAACGGCGTTTTTAAAATGGCTACCGGTAAAGAACTCTTAAGTGAAGAACAATCAATCTCTATAAACAAAGAGACCGGCGAAGTAGTAATGAAGTTTAAACTGCCGGGGTTTTAAGATCAGTGTTCAGCTTTAGTAGTAAAATTTTACCATATTCAATCTGCCACCATCCTCTGAATGATGTATATTCAGCTTATCAATCTCTGTGGTTCTTTGTGCTTGCTTTGCTAAACTCTGTGATAGATTTTACACAATTGTCGCCGAGATGAGAAATTTTCACAGAGAAAATAT
>JAUVIB010000053.1 GCA_030592985.1 Calditrichaceae bacterium
TCAGGTATTACCGTTAATAAATATCAAATTGTTTTTGATAAAATTCTGACAGGAGAGATAACAGTAACTTTGAAATTTTCAGGGGAAATATTTTATCCCATTAAACAGATTGGAGAAGAGTATGCCCGCGGCTTCAGCGTAACACCCGGTACAATTGAGAAACAATGTGTTTATTTAGCCGGTTCCACCTATTGGATACCCTGGTTTAATGATGTGTTATACTCCTTCAATTTAACAACCATTTTACCGGAAGACTGGGATGTGGTAAGCCAAGGCGAAAGGTCACTTCATGAAATTAAGGATGGCAAACGAATAACAAAATGGGAATCTCCCGAATTAATGGAAGAGGTTTATCTTATCGGCGCTCGTTTCCACGAATATAATTATACCGCCGGTACCGTTCAGGTCATGGCTTTTTTACGTACACCCGATGAAGGTCTGGCTAATAAATATTTAGAAGTAACGGCTCAGTATCTTGAAATGTATCGTAAGCTGCTAGGTCCCTATCCTTTTTGGAAATTTGCTTTGGTGGAGAATTTTTGGGCCACAGGTTACGGTATGCCTTCTTTTACACTTCTTGGAGAACAGATTATCCGTTTTCCCTTTATTTTACATTCATCCTATCCTCATGAATTACTGCATAACTGGTGGGGAAATAGCGCTTATGTGGATTTCAGCAAAGGTAATTGGTGCGAAGGAATTACAGTCTATATGGCCGATCATTTAATTAAAGAGCAGCGGGGACAGGGTGATGATTATCGCCGGTCTACTTTACAGAAATATACCGATTATGTGAATCCGCAGAATGATTTTCCTGTAAGTAAATTCCGATCACGTTATGATGCTCCTTCGTCAGCCATAGGATATGGCAAGTCAATGATGATGTGGGATATGCTCAGAGAAAAAGTGGGAGACGAAAAGTTTGTAAAAGGATTTCAAAAATTTTACAGGGATTATAAATATAAACGCGCCTCTTTTTATGATATTCAAGAATCATTGGAAGCAGTAAGTGATTTGAATTTGGATATTTTTTTCAAACAGTGGGTTACCCGAACCGGAGCTCCCGATTTAGCCCTTGGCAGTTGGACTGTTGATAGTGAAAATGATGGATTTACATTAAAAATTGATCTTAAACAAAAGCAGGAAGAGGAAGCCTATATCTTAGATGTGCCAATTGCCCTTTTCTTTAAAGATAATGTGGAAAATAAGACAGTCGAAATGACAAAGAAAGAGCAGTCTTTTGAATTTCATTTAAAAAAGGAACCTTTGGAATTACAGATTGATCCTCAATTCCATATTTTCCGCCGCTTAAACTATAATGAAATCCCACCGGCGTTATCCAAATTATACGGCGCAAAAAATATTACTGTTGTCCTTCCTCAAGAAGATAATGAATCGTATAAAGAAATAGCCGAGATTTGGAAAAAAGACCCAACGAAGAAAGTAGATATAAAATATGATAACGAGTTGAGTGTGCTTCCGAAAAATAGCGCTGTTTGGATTCTTGGGAAAAATAATAAACTTTTAAATCTGGTAAAATCGGGTATTAAAAATTATGACGCCGAAATTAATGATGATAAAGTACGTTTCGAAAAAACGACCCTTTCTTATGATAATAACAGTATTCTTGTTGTAAGCCGCCACCCGGATAATCCATCATCGGTAGTCTCATGGTTAACTGTCGGGAATAAAGCGGCTGTTGACGGATTGGCAAGAAAGCTGCCGCATTATGGTAAATATAGCTATCTCGTCTTTGAAGGTGATGAACCGACAAATATTACCAAAGGACAATGGCCGGCAGTCAACTCACCGTTATCTGCTCAGCTATCAAAAAATGAAAAGAGTGAACAGAAACTAAGTAAAAGGAAAGCCCTTGCCACTCTGTCTCCTGTTTTTTCTGCCGAGCGGATGATGAAAGATATAGAGTATTTATCCTCAGAAGAATTAAAAGGACGCGGCCTGGGAACACCCGGTATTGAAAAAGCAGCTGATTATATCGTTGAGAAATTTAAAAAAATCGGATTAAAACCCGGTAATGACGATGGTTCCTATTTCCAGGTATGGCAAGACGTTATTAATAAAAAGGGCGATAAAGGCGAACTAAAAAATATTATTGGTATAATCCCGGGTACAAATCCGAAAATGTCCGGTGAATCGGTGGTGGTTTGCGCTCATTATGACCATTTGGGCCTGGGTTGGCCGGATGTGCATAAAGGTGATGAAGGGAAGATACATCCCGGGGCAGATGACAATGCCAGCGGCGTTGCGGTTATGCTAGAATTGGCCAAGAATCTCGCCAAAAACATGAAACCACAGCGGACTGTAATTTTTATCGCTTTCTCCGGGGAAGAAAATGGACTGCGTGGCTCAAAATATTATTTAGATTATGCAAAAAAATATCCGGCAGATAAAATTATGGGCGCCCTCAATCTCGATACCGTGGGACGTCTGTTCGGCAATAAACTGCTGGTGTTAAATACATCCAGCGCCAGGGAATGGAAATTTATTTTTATGGGCGCAGGATATGTAACCGGAGTTGATGCTGAAATGGTTACCCAGGATCTGGACGCCAGTGATCAAAAAAGTTTTATTGAAAAAGGAATCCCGGCGGTTCAGTTCTTTTCAGGCGCTCATCGGGATTATCACAGGCCGAGTGATATGATCAATAAAATTGATCCTGCGGGATTAATAAAAGTGGCTTCTTTTGTACGCGAAGGGATAGCCTATTTAGCGGAAAGGGAAGAACCCATGACTTTTAAAGGAAAACCGGCGGCGCATAAAGCACAACCCATGTCTGAAAAAGGACAGG
Organism: Calditrichaceae bacterium; assembly: GCA_030592985.1. Taxonomy (GTDB): domain Bacteria; phylum Calditrichota; class Calditrichia; order Calditrichales; family Calditrichaceae; genus JAUVIB01. The sequence goes on from JAUVIB010000053.1 coordinate 2,810, forward strand.
AGCAGGCACAACGCAGCGTTACCACCGGCAGCATGCCTGATTTTAGTTATAGTGGCGTGGGAGTAAAGCTGGCTGATGTTCCCAAAGATTCACCGGCAGGCAAAGCGGGATTAATAAAAGGGGATGTGATAACCGCTTTAGGTAAAAAAGGAATAAAGAATATGGGTGATTATGCCGGAGCGCTGAAACAGTATAAACCGGGTGATACAGCAGAAGTTACATTTATGCGGGATGGAAAAGAGAAAAAAGCGAAGATAAAATTGGTTGCAAGGTAGGTATGGCGAGGGGGGTGTAATCGAAGCTGTCGGGTTAATGTAGCTTGCATGGTTTTTCCCTTGGTTGTTGGACATTCCGTGTTGATTATTTCGTAATCCCTCTGTGGTTTGGGAATTTGGAACGAATCGACTGTGTCAATTCAACATCGACAAAGTCGATGCACTCCAAAAACAGCATTACATCCCAATTTATTGACAGGTTAAATTATTTCAGTAACTGGCACTTAACAAGTATTCATGCTAACATGGAATAATCAAAGTCCAGGTAATAACTTGGTATTATATCATTCTCTAAGGATAAATGTGCTTAACCTGCCAGCTATGGGGTTATGTATTCCCAAGATTATGAGATAGGCGGATACATAATTCTCAGTACAATTCAGAAATTGAATACTTTTTCATTTCTTTCTATCTAATGATTAAATAATGTGCATTTAAGCAGCGGTATTAGTAAATTCGTCTTAATGAGAATTTGTATGTTGTATTTATTAATAATAATTCAAGGTGAATAATGAAAAAGATTAATCCTTGATTTACATATTCCCAGCCAAAAACAACCTATTCTTTACTCCTCAAACCGTACCATTAACGTTTCCGTTTCTTTTCCCTTCTCTTTTCGTTTAAAATAGACAACGGCATTTTCATCCTTGCCGTTTAGCATGATGTGGTTTTTCTTGTTAAGATTGATAATCCATTGATCGTCACTCTGATCAAAGTGAACAATAACATTCGCCTGCTTATCCGCAGACTTTTGAATTTCAATTATTATTTCAGAAGAGATTTCTCCCGTAAACGGCCGGATAACCGTGGCAATCATAACCGGGAGTTCGGTACTACCTGAGAAAACGGCTGTGGGAGCAGCTTTCTTACCTGATCCCAAAGCAATCCATCCCTGCTCCGGATTTTCCGCTCCTTCAATGATCTTGGTTTTAAGCGGTACTGTAGCAGCAGTACTGATTTTAATATTTCGACCATCATTAAATAAGGTTGCAACAGAATTTTGTACTATGTCTGTTTTTAAAGAACATGGAGTAAAGTGATATAGCGCATCAAATTCATGTTTGCCTTTGCCTTTTAAAACATCAATTATCAGCCAGTATTCTTTCTTTTTAAATATAACATAACGGGAATGAGTAACATCAATTCGTTTATCGCCATATCCATCGCTGTAAGTTCCGGATGAAAAATCGATATTTTCATTGGATATCCATTGATTTTTCATAGGATTTGCTACCCGGTGTGTCTCTTTTTGCGGAATTCTTTGCTGTCCCTGACCGTTAATGATAATCGTATTATGAGCTTGTGTGCTGATAAAATATCGCCGCCATTTATTGGGTATATAGCTGCCTTTCCCACCGTCTCTAAGGAATATCCGGCCAAAAGCCGAGATATCCAGGTGCAGTTTATCTTCGTGTTGATGATTCACACCTGTAGGTCCGGCGTCAAAAAACAGATACCAGGCGTTCGGGCTCCAATCACTGCGCATGACGATATGTCCACCCCAGGGGAATAGGATGGATGTCTTTTTCGGGGGCTCTCCTTTTTGTCCATTGGTTGCAATATAGAGCATATCCTGACGCTTAAAGTTGTCGTATCCAATTTGCATCCAGTCACGAATATTGAAGCTGTTAGAGTCATTAGTTGGCGGAACTTGCCGTGCTGGCGTACTTATATACAATAAATATTCAAACATCTTTTCCAGGGTTTTGATATAATTGGGAGGAATTGGTGTTCCGGTTTTGCGGGCAACATCATAGGCTCTATAAAAACTGCGCAGACAGTAGTGATGATATCCGGGGGATAGCTCGTGCTGTATACCATCCGGGAAAATCTGTAAGTCCATTTGATTTGATAAACGTTGGAAGCCGGTATTTACCCACTTTTCTGACTCTTTAAATTCGGGGAAATACATGCCGAGATCGGCTAAACCATTTGATTCAACAATACTCCAGTTGCTGGCAAAATGCAAACCGGAAGGAAACTGTTCAATATGTCTTCCATGGCTCCAGATGGATGCAAGCATAAGTTGGACAGCCTGGGTTTGAAAAGATGGTGATGCCATAAAACCGAAAAAAGAGTGCGGCCAGGACATGGCCATACGGTCACCTGCATCAAGATTACGCCAACTTGGGACACGGGTTAAACGAAAAGGAGGGGCAGGATTGCGCACTGTCCAGTCAATAACATCACGGTTAAATTCCTGTGCGTACATTTCATTAGCTGTGTTTTTATAACCATTTAACAAAGTAACCCAATGGCGCATATGATTTAAGCTCCATAGCCACTCTGTATTGTTGGTGGGATTGTTGCGATAGTCAATACGTTTACCCATGTAAATGGTACTATCTCCGTAGGAAAATTCATGGCGGAGAATCTTATCAGCCGCCGCATCCCGTTCAGCTTTTTTAATTGGTGTACTATTATCCCAAACAGGGTGTTTCTTACGGCGGAAATACTCTGCTGTTTCATGGGCAGCCAATAATATTTTTCCTTCCCTATAGGCTTTTTTTACTGCTTCTAATCCGGGGTAATCAAGATTCAGTATATGCTCAAAAAATTGTTTTTCAAAATGTTCCTGTTTTAATATAAATAAAGCCGCTGTACGAACGGTGGAAAAGACAGATTGATCAAGAATTTCCGATAGAACATTTTTTTTAAATGAAAGTTGTTTACCACTAATTGTGAAACAGGCGGAGAGTACTAAACCCGATTTTGTATAATAATTTACATACAATTTCGGTGTCTTATTTCCGCTGATTACTAATTGTACAGCCTGATATTTATTCTTCTCCGGTTCATTTTCAAATTGGGCCCATCCATACTGTAACAGCCCCTTCTGCCAGGCTTTTAGTTGTTTTGCACTTTGATCTGAAAAATCAATTTTGTTAAAAATTTTTGTTAGGATTTTTTCATTAATTTTGTGCGGATATGGGATTAAATTTACTCCACGGGTTAGTTGTGTGGCATTATCACCCGATATGATTCTTGACCAATCTTTTTCATACAAAATTTCAGCAGATTGGAGAATAGTAATATAAAATAATAGAAAAAAGATAATAATTTTACTTGAAATTATCCGGCTTAGTTTAATATGGTGCATTTGAACCTCTTTTCGAAATATAAAAGGTAAGAATTAGTAATAAATAGTTTGCAATGAGACAAGGTTTAAGAGTTGCATTTATTAGTTGAATCCACGAGTAAATATAATCAAATTCATTAATATTGTAAATTATTTAACTTTTCATTTAATATTTTTTTAATTGTTTCCACCCTTCCTGCATTTTTGCTTGAATAGGAAAAGTGAATTTAGTATCTTAAAATTTAAAAATAAAATTAAGTAATCCAATTATTAAAACTAAAATTAAGCTTTATTTGTAAAAGGAGGCGAAATTGAAGTCTTTCCAGACAGAGCAAATACGTAATATCGGAATCTGCGGACATGGAAGTACCGGAAAAACAATGTTGGTTGAAACGTTACTGTATAATTTAAAAGAGACAACCAGGATTGGCAGTATTGAACAAGGGACAACCACATCAGATTACAATGAAGATGAAATTAAAAGAAATATTTCAATCAATACTTCGCTTTTACATGGCATTTGGCGTGATACTAAAATCAATTTAATAGATACACCGGGATATACGGATTTTTTTGGCGAAGTTGTAGGTACAATGCGGGCGGTTGATACAGTGTTTGCAGTTGTCTCTGCATCATCCGGTGTTGAGGTAGGTACCGAGATGGTATGGAATGAAGCAATTAAAAACAATCTTCCAAGAGTCCTGATTCTTAACAAATTAGATAGAGATAATCTTGACTTTGACGCAGCCTATGAAGGATTGGTAGAAAGTTTCGGCCATCAGGTGGTTCTGGCGCAGTTTCCTGTGGAAACAGGGGTTAACTTTGATGGCATAATCGATCTGTTTAGAATGAAAATGTTGAAATTTTCAAGTGATGGAAGCGGTAATTTTACGGAAGAAGAGATTCCGGATGAGTTAAAGGATAAAGCAGAAGAACTCCACATAAAGCTGATAGAATCTGTTGCAGAAAGTGATGACACTTTAATGGAGAAATATTTTGAGGCGGGTACGCTTACAGAAGACGAGTTTCGCGGAGGTTTTCGTAGAGCTTTTGCCCAAAATGAAGTTTTTCCTGTTTTCTGTACATCGGCGACAGGAAATATTGGTGTAAAACGTCTGTTGGATGTTATTATTAACTTTGTTCCTGCTCCCAATGAACTTGGTGAGAAGATTGGTGAAGATGAGAAAACAAGAAAAGTGGGTAGTTCCGAACCTTTTTCTGCCTTTATTTTCAAAACTCTTTCTGAAATGCATGTGGGTGAACTTTCCTATTATAAAATTTTATCCGGCAAAATGAAGAGTGGAGATGATGTGGTAAATACATCTAACGGCGCTTCAGAACGAATCGGACAGATTTTTTCCCTTAACGGTAAGAATAAGAAAAATGCGGATGTGATGTATGCAGGAGATATTGGTGCAGTCGTAAAATTAAAAAATACACATACTGGTAATACCCTGGCTATTAAGGGTAAAGAGATTATTTACGAGAAGATTGCTTTTCCGGAACCGAGAATTCGTTCAGCCATTAAGCCAAAGGCAAAAGGGGATGAAGAAAAAATAAGCACCGGGCTTCACATCCTTCATGAGGAAGATCCTACTTTTGTTTACAAACAGGATTCTGAATTAAGACAGACCATTGTTTCCGGATTGGGTGAGCTTCATTTGGCTATTATATTGACTCGCCTGAAAAGGAAATTCGGGGTAGAGGTTGAAGAGGAAGAGCCAAAAATTCCTTACAGAGAAACCATAAAGAAGAAAGCGGAAACTCAGGGGAAATATAAAAAACAGTCCGGAGGGCGAGGACAGTATGGTGATTGCCACATAAGATTAGAACCCATGAAGCGAGGTGAAAAATTTGAGTTTGTTGACGCAATTGTGGGCGGCGTTATTCCCGGTAAATTTATCCCGGCTGTTGAAAAAGGTGTTGTAGAAACAATGGAAAAGGGAGTAATTGCCGGGTATCCGGTTGTTGATGTAAGAGTAACGTGTTTTGATGGAAGTTATCATAATGTGGATTCTTCTGAAATGGCATTTAAAATGGCCGCTTCTCTTGGATTTAAAAAGGCTTTCGCTAATGCTAATCCGGTTTTGCTGGAACCGATAATGGAAATCGAAGTTCGTGTACCGGAAGAGTATATGGGTGATGTGATGGGTGATCTAAGCAGCAGGCGTGGTAAAATTATGGGTATGGATGCTGAGGGTCGTTTCCAGGTGATTAAAGCACAGGTACCATTGGCTGAACTTTACCGCTATTCGACCACCTTGCGTTCAATGACTCAGGGACGAGGAATCCATTCACGAAAATTCTCTCATTATGAAATGGTACCGTCGGATGTCGTTGAAAAAATTATAGAACAGGCAAAAAAAGATAAAGAAGAAGAATAGATTTCTTTTGTTTTTTGTCAGTCTATGGAAAATTAATAAAATAATGATAGTCGATCAGCCCGGCATCCTATGGTGGCGGGCTGTTTTTTGTAAAGGATTACTGTATGAAACAATTATGGGCGCCTTGGAGAATGGTTTATATTCTTGACGAAATTAATAATAAAAAGGGGTGCATTTTTTGTGACTTACCGAAAGAAAAAGATGATAAGAAGAATTTAATTGTATTTCGTTCAGAGTATTGTTTTGTAATACTCAATAAGTATCCTTACAACAATGGCCATGTTCTGATTGCTCCTTATAAACATACTCATGATTTTTCAGATCTCGATGATCAGATCCTATTAGATGTACAAAAAACGGCTCAGAAAACTATCCGGGTAATGCAAAATGTTATGCATCCTCATGCGGTTAATATGGGAATCAATTTGGGGCGTACCGCAGGAGCCGGGATTGATCAGCACCTGCATTATCACGTTGTTCCACGATGGGATGGTGATACCAATTTCATGCCCGTGATTTCGGATACAAAGGTGGTGTCTGAATCTTTGGATGCTACGAGAGAAAAATTATATGAAGAATTTCAACGTCTTTTCGCTTAATTATTTAACTTTTATCCGGAGTATATATGAGCCTATTAATTAAAAATATAACACATTTGTATACTCCTCTACATGGCTTGAAATATGGTCAGCTTAATCATATTACCAATTGTCATCTTTATATAATAAACCAGAAAATTACAAAAATTTCCAAAGGCAACGATTTCCCCGATGCAGAGATGGTTATTAATGCAAAGGGACAGGTGGTACTTCCCGGTTTTATTGATGCGCATACACATCCAATTTTTTGGATGACACGTGAAGGTGAGTTCATCATGCGTATACAAGGCAAAAGCTATGAAGAGATTGCAGCTGCAGGTGGAGGTATACGAAATAGCGTTCGCCGTTTTCGGGAAGCATCCAAAGAAGATCTAATAGAAGTAACAAAAAAAAGAATCACACGTTTTTTTGAATATGGTACTACCACTATTGAGGCTAAAAGCGGTTATGGCCTATCGTTTGATGATGAAATAAAATCACTTGAAATTATCAAAGAGCTAAATAATGAACAAAATCTGGAGATGATATCCACTTTTTTAGGAGCCCACGAAATACCGGATGAATATCAGAGTGATAGAGCCGCATATATTAATTTGATCAAAAAGAAAATGATTCCTTATATCGCAAAAAATAATCTTGCCCAATTTTGTGATGTATTTTGCGAAAAAGGCGTTTATACCGTAGAGGAGAGCCGTGATATATTGAGAACCGCTATGGAATTTGATCTAAAGCCACGTATTCATGCAGATGAGTTGAATGCTTTTGGGGGTGCGGAGTTAGCAGGAGAACTAAAGGCTGTGACTGCCGATCATCTTGTTCGCACGTCGGATGCCGGGATAAAGGCGATGGCTGAAAATGGAGTAATTCCTGTTTTATTGCCGGGTACCACTTTTTTTCTGCGTAAGGATCAGTATGCACCGGCTCGTAAAATGATTGATGCAGGCTGCCGACCCGCAGTGGCGACTGATTTTAATCCCGGAAGCTCTGCCACACAAAATATACAGCTAATGTGGTCTATTGCCTCCCTGAAAATGGGCTTACTGCCGGAAGAGCTGCTTTGGTCAACCACGCTTATCCCGGCGCAGTCCTTAATGCTGGATAAAAAAATCGGTAGTATTGAAGTGGGAAAACAAGCGGATTTGGTTATTCTCGATATCCCGAATCTGGAATACCTTCCTTATAATTATGGTATGAATAATACGGCTTACACGATTAAAAAAGGTGAAATTGTATATAAACGGTAGTTTTTATTTATTCTTTTGAAATAGTTATGGAAAAAGATTACAGCAAAAAGTCAGGTAACGGAGTGATTCATATTTTTCAAGGTGATATCACTGATATGAAGGTAGACGCCATTGTAAATGCGGCTAACGAGCACTTAATTCTGGGAGCGGGTGTTGCGGGTGCTATTGCGCGTAAGGGCGGACCGTCAATTCAGGAAGAATGTAATCACTTTGGCGGGACATTCGTAGGGGGCGCCATAATAACCGGAGCCGGAAATTTACCGGCCGAAAAGGTAATCCATGCTGTTGGGCCGAGAATGGGGGAAGGTGATGAGGATGAGAAATTAAAAAATGCTGTCATCAATTCCCTTAAATTAGCTGAATATCAAAAAATAGAAAGTATAGCCTTCCCGGCAATCAGTACAGGTATTTTTGGCTATCCTATAGATAAATGTTCCCGGATAATGATTAAAGAAGCTGTAGAATTTTTAATAAGTAGTCAATATCTTAAAGATATTTTTTTCGTACTTTGGGATAAACAAGCTTATTCCATATTTCTTAAAACTTTAAAGGAGAGATAACGTTATGAAGTTAAAATTAATGATTCTTGTACTATCAGGTCTTTTGCTTTTTTCCTGTAATCCCTTAACCATAAAAGCCGATTATGATGTGGATGTGAATTTTTCCGAATATAAAACATATCATTGGGTTAAAGTTAAAAAAAGCAGAAGTACAAAAAGCTCTATAAACATGAATCCCTTTATCATTAAACGGATACGGAAAATGGTTGAAGCAAATCTTATGACAAAAGGATTGAACTCGATTGAAAGTAAAAAAAACTCGGATTTACTGCTTGCCCTCTATTTTCATAATAAAAACAAGGTTAATGTATCTCATGTAGGTTATGGTTATGGTCCCTGGTATCGAAGCGGTGTAGTCGTTAACGAATATAAAGAGGGAACCATGGTGATTGATTTTGTTGATGCAGAAAAAAGAGAGTTGATCTGGCGTGGAATTGCCTCCGGAATAGCGCATAAGGATGATTATTCTGATGAGGATGTTGAATATATCGTTGGCAGAATATTAAAACAGTTTCCGCCAGCACCGCAGGAATAAGTTAATTGATTGGAGCTTTGGGAATAATGCGGTTCAAACAGGTGTATCAATAATCAATATTTTAATAGCTTCAAATGCTACTAACTAATAATTAATAAGGATGAGTGTAATGGGATTCTTTGATCAAGTACTCCGTGTGACAAGGGAATTGGATGTTTTAATGTGGGGACCGGCGATGATAGCGCTGCTTTTTGGTACCGGACTCTATCTAACGTTTCGTACACGTGGAATTCAGTTCACTAAGTTTATCTATTCCCTAAAGCTTGTTTTTTCTAAAGAAGCCCGTTCGGAAACCGGAAAAGGTGATATCTCACCTTTCGCAGCTTTAATGACAGCCCTTGCGGCAACAGTTGGTAATGGTAATATTGCCGGTGTGGCCACAGCTATTGCCATTGGTGGACCGGGCGCTCCGGTTTATATGTGGATTGCCGGAATATTTGGTATGGCCACAAAATATGCTGAAGGTTTTCTTGGCGTTTATTACCGGGAAGTGGCTCCCAATGGCACCATGGCAGGCGGTCCTATGTATTATGTTAAAAATGGATTGAAAAACAAAAAACTTGGACGTATTCTTGGCGCTGCATTTGCTATATTCAGTACAATTGCCTGTTTAATCGGAACGGGGAATATGGCGCAATCCAATTCCATGACTGCTTCTCTCGCCAATACATTTAATAAGTTATTTCATGGGGGGGTTGCCGGACAGCAGGCTCCAGCCATCTACTATTATATAATTGGTGCGCTTATCGCATTTTTAGTTGGCGTCGTTATCATCGGGGGAATAAAGAAAATAGGACATGTATCCGAAAAATTAGTTCCGGCCATGATTGCATTTTATGTTTTTTTCGCTTTATGGGTTATTATCGCCAATATTACCCGCGTTCCTGAGGCTTTTATATTAATTTTCCGATCTGCTTTTGGTTTTCAACCTATGGTTGGCGCTACGGTTGGTTTGGCTATTCAAAACGGCGTAAGCCGCGGCCTTTTATCTAATGAAGCGGGACTTGGCTCGGCGGCTATTGCCCAGGGGGCGTCGGCTTCGGATGAACCCGCTAAAAATGGCTTAATCGCTATGACCGGTGTATTTATTGATACGATTTTGGTAAATACAATGACTACTCTGACGATTGTCCTTACCGGTGCATATATGCAGACTCAGGCATGGCAGGGACTGGGTGCGGCTAATAATATTACCAGCATTCTCGTTACTCAAAAAGCATTTAATGCCGTAATTCCTTTTGAACTGGGTGGAGTCGTGATAGCCATTGCATCTTTTGTTTTTGGTTATACTACTTTATTAGGCTGGTCGTATTATGGTGAAAAAAGTATTGAATATCTTGGTGGTGATAAAGTTATTATGCCCTTTAGATATATATTCATAGCTTTTCTATTTTTTGGAGCTATTGTAACACCTATTGCCGGGAGTAGTTTCGA
>JAUVIB010000004.1 GCA_030592985.1 Calditrichaceae bacterium
ATAATATTAAATGGATACAATTGGATATTGCTGACGCTGAAATGGTTAAAGTGGTTATGGACAGCATTGCAAAAGATGGCGGAGTCCGATATATCATTCATCTCGCGGGCTACTACGATTTCAGTAACGAGGATGATCCGGAATATGAACGCAGCAACATACAAGGTACCTATAATATTTTATATAATTCTGTAAATTTAGGTGTCAAACGTTTCATCTATGCCAGCTCCTTGACCGTTACTGATTTTACAAAAGGCGATCAAATCGTTAATGAACAAAGTCCCGCTGATGCCACCTTTCCTTATGCTCTAAGTAAAAAAAGAGGGGAAGAATATGTTAAGGAATTTTCGGAACAGTTTCCATGTACTATTGTTCGCCTGGCAGCAATTTTCAGCGATTGGTGCGAATACGGCCCATTATATATATTTCTTACAACATGGCTATCACATAATTGGAATTCCAGAATAATAGCAGGGAAAGGGAAAACAGCAGTCCCTTATCTTCATGTAAAAGATGTAAACTATTTTTTTGTTAATATTATCTTAAAAACTAAGCATCTGGACCAATGTGAAACACTTATAGCAAGTCCAGACGGTTGTATAAACCACTTGGAATTATATAAAACGGCTGCTAAATACCGTTTTGGAACTTTTTTAAAACCATTACATATACCAAAATGGTTCGCCTGGCTCGGTGTTTATATGCGTGATTTTCTGGGAAAAATAATTGGTAAACGTCCTTTTGAACGACCGTGGATGATAAAATATATTGATTATCAATTAAACGTTGATGCATCCTATACGCACAAGAAACTTGATTGGAAACCGGTAAATCGTCTTCATATTAACCGGCGGATTCTTTTTTTAATAGAACACATGCGCAGTAATCCCCATGAATGGGATTATAAAAATTATGAAGCAATTTATAAAAGCAGTAAACTCCGTCCACATTTGCAAATATATGAAATAATGATCCGACAAGAAGATGAGATAGTTAATACTATTTTTACAAAACTAAAAGATCCTTCCTTTTCACATTACTCAAAGTTAAATGAAAATGAACTAAAAGAACGCACCTCCTTTATCTACCAAATGCTAAAAACAGCCGTGAGATCAGGTGATCGTGTGCTCATGTTGTCTTTTGGAAAAGAGCTGGCTTTAAATCGTTTCAAGCAGGGATTTGAAGTAGAAGAGGTTAGTCGCGCTGTTGAAATGGTGGGTAAAGAGATTACTGAAATGTTATTCTCCTATCCTGAATTAAAAAACCTGAAACAAAGAATCCGTGATGAAATTATGATGACTATTCAGCTTGTTAATGATGAAATAGAAGATTCCTATGATCGTTTAATGGGATTGGAGTAGCTATTCAACTGCAATTCGAATCATACAGTAGGTTAATTTTTACATCTAAAACATAGAATTTGTCCCCGCCTGAACTCGGGTTCAACGACTCAAATGGGTGGCAAAAAACGACTGGTTAATTGTAGGCACAAAAAATATTATAGAAATATCGCTTGTTGAATACTAACTTCACATATCTAAATCGAAGACTACAATGGAATGCATATCTTATAAAAAAGGCTACAAGTATCAGCTCGTTGAAGAATATTCGACGGTTATTACAATTAAGCCGGATAACGATATTGAATCCGACTATATCGATTTAACTGCTGAGGGAAATATAATTATAAAAAAAGGATATGCCTGGGATGGCCCTTCGGGTCCTACATTCGATACATTAAATTTTATGCGCGGTTCCCTGATTCATGATGCCCTTTACCAATTAATGAGAGCAGAAAATCTGGACAAGAATATTTGTAGAAAACCGGTTGACAGATTACTTCAGCAAATGTGCAAAGAAGATGGTATGAGTTCAATCCGGGCGTGGTGGGTTTACCAGGGAATTAGGTTTTTCGGAGATACTGCAGCCGACCCTGCAAATAAAAAACCTATTGTAAGAGTGCCGAAATCATGCCAATAAAATACCGGAATTCCTGATCTTATGAGTGTATAAAGTTGAAACCCACTCCTTTCATTCCCGCTAACAAATAAAAGTTGTAATCTTATTTCAGGACTTGACAAATATCGAATATCGACTAGCGAATTTTCATTCGAATTGAATTATGAACAAGGAACTCTGATTAACGATTTTAGAAGTAAACATCTTAAATCACAAATCGTTAATCCTTATTTTTTAATCCACCTCAGTAGGGCGATATTCAAAAGATTTATATCTTCATATTTCTAAACTTTAAATCCACTTCCTTCTATCCATTAGCTCAATGCCTTAAAAAAAGTTATACCATTGGCACAGGAAGACGGATTCTATGTTTTGAGATGTAAGAGATTAACGAATGCCGAATACCGAGCTAAAAAGCAAAGCTCTGTGTAACCAATAAATCATAATTCATATAACGGCGTTCGATATTCTTAATTCAAAGGAATTGGTGGGAAAGAAGAAAATATATATTTTCAAGCCGTCTCCGATAGCTTCCGGATATTAACTACGTTTTTCTGCTTTTATTCCCCATTCTTCGAGTTTTTGCAGAGTAATACTTATCATTTTATCAGTTTTTTTTGCAATTTCATCGCTAAGTTCCAAACCTACTTCAATCGATTTGGGTTGTATTCCCAATAAGAATATCTCTTTTGCTTTGCCGCCTGTTAATTGGAAAGAACTTAATACATCGGTAATACCAAGATGATGCATGGTTAGTTTTGTGTTTAATCGTTGCAATATATTATTGTTCTCGATGGATCCGACAAAACCGGGCTCCTCATTAAAATTAACAGCATCGATGATAATTACTTTATCATTATCCTGGAAAAATTGTAACAGCTCCATTCCAGCCGTTCCACCATCGATTAATTCAATTTTCGGATAAAAGTGGTACTCTTTAATAAGGGCGCTAACAATATGTACGCCAACGCCCTCATCACTCATTAATGTATTACCTATTCCGATAACGACAATTCTATCACTCATATCTACCATACGGTTACTTTTGAAATATCCTTCTGTTTGTTATCATGTAAATGTACGGCACAGGCCAAACAAGGGTTAAATGAGTGAACGGTTCTAAGCACTTCTAATGGTTTTTCATTAATAGCAATTGGATTTCCTATTAATGATGCCTCATAGGGTCCTAAAGCGTCGTCCTGATTTCTTGGACCGGCATTCCAGGTAGAAGGGACCACTGCCTGGTAGTTTTTAATTTTACCATCCTGTATAACAATCCAATGGGACAGGACTCCGCGCGGCGCTTCATGAAAGCCAAAACCTTTTTGGATTCCGCCGGGGAATGTTGGTGGATTAAAGGTAGTTACATCACCGGAGGCAATATTATTAATCAACGCTTTATAGTTGTTAACAAGAGTATCATACAGTAAAGACGCTTTTACCGCGCAGGCGGCATGTCGACCTAAAGTAGAATGTAGAGCGCTAACCGGTATTTTTTCTCCTGCAAGCTTTCCTGCTGTATCTAACGCTAAAGTAACATACTTTTTTGCACCCGGATGGCCTGCCGCATACATGGCCAAAACATTTGCCAGTGGACCGACTTGTGCCGGTTTTCCATAAAAACTAGGGGCTTTTACCCAGGAATATTTACCATTGTCCTGAAAATCGGTATACATAGGATCCGTTTCTTCTTCGTATGGATGCTTTGTCCATTCACCATTATACCAGGAGTGTTTGATACTTTCTTTAACTCCTTCCTGGAAATATTTGTCCTGAAAATTATTAATAGCTCTAAATTTGCTTATGTCGCCATTTGGGATATAACCGCCGGGTTGTTCAAATTTTGTACCTTTAGTATCCATTGGAAACTCAGGGACGCTTAAATAATTCATAACACCGGCGCCATAATCAAACCACTCTTTGTAGAAAGCTGCAACTGTCGCCACATCAATTAAGTAAACATCTTTAACAAAGCCTTCCAACTCACCCAATAATGTCTGAATATAAGCAAGACGCTCCATATTTAATGCTGATTGGCTATCAGGATTTATGGGATTGGACACTCCGCCAACTGCCAGATTTTGAATATGCGGCGTTTTACTACCGAGAATTGTTGTTATTTGGTTTGCTTTACGCTGATAGTCAAAAGCCTGTAAATAGTGAGCAACGGCTATTAGATTTACTTCCGGAGACAGCTTCATAGCCGGATGTCCCCAATAACCATTAGCAAAAATACCAAGTTGTCCGGAATCCACAAAACCTTTCAACTTTGCCTGCACTGCTTTAAAATGACGCGCATCATTTCCCGGCCAGGAGGATAAACTTTGTGCAATTGAAGCGGCCTTTTTAGGATTGGCTTTTAATGCGGATACCACATCCACCCAATCAAGCGCTGAAAGATGATAAAAGTGAACTAAATGATCATGAATGCCATGAGCGGCAACAATCATATTACGAATATATTGTGCATTAAGCGGTATTTCCATGTTTAAAGCATTTTCTACAGTACGTACCGAAGCAATCGCATGTACCGTAGTACAGACTCCGCATATCCTCTGCGTATATAACCAGGCATCGCGCGGATCGCGGTCTTTTAATATTGTTTCTATTCCCCTCCACATTTGACCGGAAGACCATGCATTAGCAACTTTGCCATTTTGAATATCACAATCAATTCTTAAATGGCCTTCTATTCTGGTGATGGGGTCTACAGTAATCCTTGCCATTTATATTACCTCCTAAAATTATTATGCGTGTTTCACTTCCGGTAATACCGGGAGCCGTTTAACAAAGATTAAATAAGCCATTATTTCCACAGAAATAATTCCTAAGGTGATTAAAATCTCCGAAACCGACGGGAAATAATGCCAGCCTGTGCCGGGGTTGAAAGCAACTAAAAAAGTGTCAAAGCGGAATATGCTGCCGGCTAATACCATAAAGACAGCAGCGATGAACAGATCCCGCCGGTTTTCCCTTTTCCGTGCTGAAGATAGTATAAACATGACATAAATAAACAGTATATTCTCAATCCAAAACATCAAAGCCGTTAAATCAAAATGAAAAGCACTCCCTAAAGCTCCACGCCAAATGAGGTCGATGATCCGAATTACAAAAAACCCCAGTAATAATTTCCCAATTAAACTACCAATTTTAGATAGTTGCTTCATCTCATAAGGGCGCTTAAAATTAAATGAACTAAAAAGTGACTCAAAAATCACCATGGCAAAACCCATCGCTATGGCCGTAATTAGAAACAGAAGGGGTAATAATCCGGTCTGATAAAGTACCGACAATTTATCCCCGGCGATAATCATTAAAGTGCCGAGTGATGATTGATGCATGGTGGGAAGCAGAACACCGATGGCGATAAAAATGAACATCAATTTCTTTAGAATTTTCAATGGCGGATATTTTTTTACCGCCTCGAGAAAAGTAGGAGAACATTCAATCCACATGATAAACACATAAGTTCCGATACAAAAAGCAACTTCAAACATTATTGAATTAACATTAACCATCCAGGGAAGAAAAACATTATACATCTGCCAATATCTGCCAATATCGATAAAGATGGAAAAACCGGCCATAGTATATCCAAACATACTGGCTAACAGCGCCGATCTTACCAGGGGATGATATTCACCTTTATTGAAAATGTAGACCAGTAAGGCCATGGCATAACCACCGCAAGCTATTGCGGTACCGGTCACAACATCATAAACAATCCATAAGCCCCATGGATAGCCGTGTGAAAGATTGGTTACCGAGCCGATTCCAAAAATAAAGCGCTTTAGTATAAGTATACCGGCAATGGCAGCAATAAACATGAGTACCTTAAAAGGCTTGGTGATAATTTTTCCGCCGAGAGGTTTTAGTTCGCTCATTTTTCCCCTCCTTCCATGTTATCATTCTTTGTAGTGCGATGTGCTGCAAATAATAATCCTCCAAGGAGAACAGCGGGAGCAATAAGTCCTTTGTACAAAGAATGCTGCAATCCTTCTGATTTAGACGCATTCGAATAATCAGGAAGCAGCGGTAGCCCGAGTTTCTCAAAAGGAACAGCAGAAAGAAGTATATATTGCGTTCCACCACCCTCTTTTTCTCCATACACCGACTGCACATATTTAGCTGCGGGTCGTGTGTTATAATCGGATGAACCTATTTTATTGATGGGAAAGCTATAGGTTTGGCCTTCTTTTAATTCTAATCGTTTATGTGCTTCCTGTAATAAATCGGAATATTTACCGAATAAGGAGGCTCCTGTGGGACAATAACTGCAACATCCCGGAATTCCTCCTTTCTCTAATTCATGATAACACATTTCACATTTTACAATACTTGGAATCGCTTTATCATATTCAAACTTTGGAATATTATAGGGACAGGCAACCTGACAATAGCGACAACCTATACAATAATCTTTATTCCATTTTACGATGCCGGTCTTTTCATCTTTGGTAAGCGCCGTAACCGGACAAGCCGAAACACAGTCAGGATCGGCACAATGCATACAAGCACGTTTAACAAATGAATATCCATCTATTTCCCGGTCTTTCACCGCTGCTGTGCCGTCTTTATACAGTTTAATTTTATTCAAAGTTTCTTCGGATAAGTCTCCACTACTATCCCAAACGCCTTCAACACCGAATTTTTGTTCAACCTCACCGTGTTCTACTGGCATATTATTGACTGCTTTACAACCGACCTCGCACGCTTTGCAGCCTATACATAGTGTGGCGTCATATAAAATAGCCGGAGCATCCGCAAGAATTGTTCTTCGTGTATCCGCTCTTGCCGTTTTTGTCGCTGTGACAGCCACAACACCGGCAGAGACCACTTTAAAAAAATCTCTTCGTTCGATATTCATGACTACCCTCTTATGAATTATTTTCTTTTTCCGGTTTGGATTCTTCCTTATCATCCTCACCGATTTTTTTAGATAATTTCAAACCACCTGCAACGGCAGCGCCTGCCATTGCTCCTACAACAGCAGCTGCACCGGCTGAAATTCCGCCGCCTTTTTCTTCATAAATTCCGGGAAATAGTGCCGGAGGTTCAACGGTAAAAACGCTCGCCTCCTGATGTAGCGGTTTTGTAAAACCAACGCCTTTTTCAGAACAACCGAAACAAGGATGTCCCGTGCCGACCGGCCAACTTTGTGATCCGACATCGCCGTAAAGCTGAATGGGGCAATTGGCATAAGTTTCCGGGCCTTTACAACCGAGTTTATATAAACACCAGCCCTGCCTGTGACCTTCTCCGCCAAACTGTTCGGCAAATCTAGCGGCGTCAAAATGAGGACGACGTTCGCAATTTTCATGTATCAAGTTTCCATAGGCAAATTTAGGGCGCCCTTTTTCATCTAATTCCGGTAATTTTTTTAGTGTTAAATAGTAAAGTATCGTGGAAAGAATATTGTAAGGACTGGCCGGACATCCCGGAAGATTAATAACCGGCTTATTTTTAATAATCTTGTCAACACAGGTTGCGCCTGTTGGGTTTGGAGCTGCTGACTGAACGCCGCCCCAGGAAGCACAGGAACCGATGGCTACAATAGCTGCAGATTTTGGCCCCACTTCATTTAAAATTTCCAGAGCTGTTTTTCCGCCAATCTTACAATAAATCCCCTTTTCATTAACAGGAATGGAACCTTCAACAACACAAATAAATTTTCCTTCATTTTCATTAATGGATTTGTGCAGAGCCGCTTCTGCCTGATGACCAGCTGCAGCCATTAACGTTTCTGAATAGTCCAGGGATATCAGATCCAGTATCAGATTATCAATCGTAGGGTGTGTAGCGCGTAAAAGTGACTCCGTACAACCAGTACATTCTTGAAAATGAAGCCATATCACTGCCGGACGTTTGGGATTTTTAATCGTCTCGGCAATCAGATTTGCCGCACTTAATGGTAAGCCCATTGATGCTGCCATCACTGTGCAAAATTTTAGAAAATCCCGGCGCGAAACATCCATTGGCTTCCGCTCAGATGTACGCAAGTCGTCCCACTTGTTCATCATGTTTTTTTTGGACATACTCGTACTCCCATTATTGGTTGTTTTCTATAATTATTTTAACAATTACTTTTATGCTTACCCAAACTGCACTCCTCTCCAATTCGTCCATCGCACTGAAGGCAGATTAAATCAGTATTCGTTTCATTTTCCAAATAGAGAAGAATATATTTGCCTAATAGTTTAGCAAATTCTTTTTTCTCAGTTTTAGAAAATTTTTTAAGAACTCTTTCTTGGTTTTCCAACCTCAGGTTATCATATTTTTTGATTACAGCAATTCCGTCATTCAGTAGTTCAACCACAACAGTTCGGCGATCTTCCTCAATAACCTTTCGACTTACGAATCCGTTTTTTACAAGAATTTCAATATTTTTGCTGGCAGCGGCACGGCTGATATGGAGAACATTTGCTAATTTGCTTATAGAACAGGAACCGGTAGCACAAAGGATTTTGAGAATAGTGAACTGAGTTTTTGTTAAAAAATCGGGGCTGCTTTGTTTAAGACAATTTTTTTCGCAGATATTCTGAATAATTTGAGAGAGGATTAAAGTGTTTTCAGCAATTATTTTAGTAATAGATACAGCCATAATAAACCAAGTAAAAAATGATTAACTAAGTTAATTATTAATCCGGTTAACTATCATGGTAATTATATAAAAAATAAATTATAAAAAAGCAAGAAAAATATCATCTAAATATTCAAATTTTACCATATTTTGAGAAAATATTAACAAGAAACGTTTTTGTGTTATTTTTTCAATATTCGTATTACAATTTAGTATCTTTTACCAATATTCGTGTATTTTCCCCGACAGTTCTGGACAGGTTGGCAGAAATTAAAATTTTCAACTTTGTTTCGGGAGAAAACTCAAAGACTGTCATTCCCTGATAAACCGGGATTTTTAACCTGCATGTTTTAAGCAGAATCTAAGATGTTTAAAAATAGATTCCCGATAGAAAGGTTCGGGAATGACAAACTTCAATATCTTGCTTAGTGTTTTAAAATGAAATTTTCTTGTTTGGTTTCGGATTGTCCGGGTTAGGCTTTAGGAAGTTTTTCACACTAAATATGGTTTAGTATTATTGAGAATTATTTTTGCACTTTTCTTCAATAATGCTAAATATTTTAATGCATTCAAATAATATAAAAATTACAATTTAATAGGAGAAATTGATTCTCGAGGATGATTTATCAAATGCACCAGGAAGAATATTTGGATTAAAACAGAAGTTTAAAACTAAAAGATGTAAAGAAACCGGTTGAGGCTGACGGCCACATAGCTCTGCTAAAGTCTGTAGATATATCGAAATGAAAAATATCTCTATGAAAACCCGTACCAAGTCCAAATAAATAGCCGTATTTGCCGCCAAAGGTTACACCGGCACGCAAGGGGAACATGTTATTCAATATATATTGGGCTCCGACACCTAATTGTGGTGTTGTAGTATTGCCAAAATAATTATCCAAACCTTGACGATATTCGGCAGTGAGTACAAGATTATCCAATAATGTGTACGCAGCGCCAAGACGCATAATACTTGGTAATGGCGTCGAAAAAGCACCGATTCTCATTGTAGAATCTTCCTGAAAATAATATTCACTCTCCTCATCGTTTAATAAATCGGATGCCTCTAAAGAATCACGTATAGTTGCATAGGTTACTATGCCATTAGTGGACCAATTTATCGAAGCAAACAGATTGCTGACACTCCAGGAAATATCCCAATCTTTGGCAAAATTAAAACTGGCACCCAAGTCAATTCACATACCGCCGCCGGTAGTATATCCGGATGTTTCATCAAATTCATAATCTTCATTTTCCTCAGTCATTTCGCCCGGAATAGTATATCTCATTGTAAATTTTGTGTGATATTGAATTATATCTGTATCATCAATCGTTTTTCGTATTCCTGATATTTCAGAATCAAGTATTTGTCCGACAGCCGTTCCAATAAAATAGTTAAAATTCATTCCCACTGCTGATAAATAAAGATCTGAAAATATTTTTAAATCAATAGGATAAGCATATCCTAAACTCAATTTAATCGCAGAATAAATTTCCGTTTCAAGGGCATTTGGTTCAATATATTCATAATTTCTGGTGATTGATTCTCCGAATAAAGCGATTTCAAATGGTTTCTTGTTTTGGCTGACCCGACTGTAACCTTGCTCAATAACCTGAGCGGCAAAAGCAATATTATTATAGGCAAAGCCGAATAAATTTACTGACACATCTGTATTAAGCTGAAGCCCGTCCTCATGAATGGTATTTAAAATAGCATTTTTATCATATTCAGTCCAAATATCATTATGACCGGATGGTGTAAAATAACGATCATATTCATGAATAGAGAAACTGTTATTATAGAGATTGGACTGCAAAGAGAATAAATTGATTTCAACAGTATTTCCTCTTAGTAACGCCAGATTAGCAGGATTCCATGACAGTGAATTAACACCTTTGCTAATTGCAGAATAATTGCCGGCCATTCCCAAACTGGCGCCGTCAAAACTTTGTGCATTTAATGAATAAAAACTAAGAATTATTAGTAATATTTTTATTTTTGTCATAGTATACTCTTATTTTGTATTTGTTAATATTTTAAAACTTATTTTACCATCAATAGTAACTCCATCACTTTGCCGAAAAGAGACGTCACTATTTGTTGGCGGAACTTTATACACCTGTCGGATATAAATTGGAAGCGTATCAAATATTTGTAATTGGGTTTTACTTAATGAAATATTAATCTTTTCAATTGAAGGCATATCTACATAGCCTGAACTGCCCACAGTTCCGGCGCTTATAAGCTCGTCTATTATAATTTTTTTCGAAGAATCGCTAATATCAATAGAATAAAGATCCGTTGAATCTGTGGCGAATATTACCAGCGCATCAACACCGAGTGGTAGACTGTTTTCAAAATCAATATCGATAGAAACATCTAATAAATCTTCAGTAATTTGTTCTCTTAAATCTTCATCTATATCCTCATCTGTCAAAGTTTCAATATTTGTATCAACGTGAAGAGAATCACTCAAGTAAATAGTTAGCGGAGATTCAACGCGATAAACTACCTGTACACCATCCCCCACACTAGCACTACCCTCTCCCAATACATATCCACTACCGCTGACCTTTATATCAGTTGGTTTAATAGCTATCATGTCGACAATACTTGGAGATTGAGAATCCTTATCGAGTGTAATAATTGTTTTTTCTGAAATTCCGGATGGTGCAATATACTGATCTTTTAATTCTATTCGCACAGAATCTAATATTTGATTTGTTTGCTCTTCTATTTTATACCCCGTAATTACCATATCAAAATAAATTGGAATGTTAATTTCATTTTGAACTTCTAAAACCATTTTCAAAGCATTTAACCTGATTTCACCTTCAATATCGTCAAATATATCCATTCCATCCATCTCAACCGGATCAAAATTAAAAGTAATTTGGTCAATAATCTCTCCTTCAAATTGGGAAAGAATCAGAGAATCTCTTTCAACATCGACAACAACCGAGTCAGCGGATGTAACTTCTGTATATCCTTCTGTTGAGTCTGTTTTTGATTTAACATTATAATAAATATAATCTACATATGAACCGGGGTATTGATGATTAAATAATTCATACCCGCTTATATCAATTTTTTTGGTGTCATTGTCAGAAGCAGGAAGATGATACTGAATAACCAGGGGATTCCCGTCTTTTACAATATCAGGAAGTTCTATTTCCACATTCGCCGAAAGTGGAAGCAAATTTGTTAAAGTAAACTGGATGGAACCCTCGTCTATAAGTCCTCTCTTTAATTTAACATCTTCTTCTTCAATCTTGATGGAATCTCTACCATCATATTCCAATACCGGAATTTTAGCCACAGTACTGTGTACAACCAATTTATGAACCGATAGATCGACAAAAAATGAGCTATTCTTCTCTTCCGGAGTAATCGTCTGCTCTGTATCAGAGCCCTGTACAGGAATTGAATATTGTAACTCAAGTTTATTATACATAGTTACATCTGTAAGGTCAACTGCTTCACTTTGAACCGTAGTACCGGCTGGAATAGGGTGGTTAAATACAGCAGTTCCCACCAGATTATTATTGATACTGTCATTATAGACACTAATGGCCATACCCGTACGTATTGAAATAAATGTGTTATTATGAAAAGTGACAATAAGATTCCCTTTATTAATTCCAACCATTAAAAATTTGGTAAATTCGGTTTTTTGTGCCGGTGGATTGGCTTCTGCATCAGGATATGGCGGAAGGGTATTACCAATCAACGAGCTGTCAATTGAAAGAAGTTCCCACACACTAACCGGATCGAGGGTAACGGTTTCTTCATCCACGACTTCAAATTCACCAATATTTTCGCTGAAATGGTCAGTACTGCCGCCTATTCCTAAATCACTCCGTTTAATTTCATTACGGTCAGTTGTATCTGACAGTTCAAATTTAAGGATTGGGATTCCGCTATCAGTTGTATCAGCATATACTGTTGAATCATTAATGGCTTCTACCATGGTAAAATCTTTAAGCGGAAGGTATATACTCCATTTTGTTTCCCATTCGGGCAATTCCGGTGAATTGGGTACGCATGAATAGATAATAAAAAATAGAAAATTTAAAATTAAAATACGTTTCATCTTAAAATCCAATAGTTATGATTTATGTTTATCTTAAGCTCTCTCTTTTAAAACAAATATGATATGATTTTTATCACTATCCTTGCGAATATAGTTTATTTTTACACTTTTATAAAGAAAAAATTTTAAAATGATGTTTTTTCTTTTTAATTCAGCAAAGATCATAAGTATTATCAAATCGATCTGTTAACGAAAATATAATACTATTATCGGATGATATTAAAAAAACTATAATTTTAATAATAATAAAATTATTAAAAAACGGTTTCCGGACATTTTTTAGGAGATTATTATAATATTGGTTAAAAGGATGAAAATTGATTTAATTATGATTATTTAATAAATTAAATTATTGTAATAATAATAAGTTAGGCAATTTTATAAAATGCAGATCCAGACCTTGCAAGAAAAAACCGGATTTTTTGGAGTTTCATCAGAAGTTGAAGAATTATTACGAATAGTAGAAATGGTAGCTCCAACGGATTTATCTGTTCTTATTAATGGCGAAAGTGGAACAGGTAAAGAGGTGATCGCTAATGCTATTCATCATTTAAGCCCCAGGAAAGAGAAGCCATTAATCTCCGTAAATTGTGGCGCCATTCCGGAAGGTATTTTAGAATCTGAACTTTTTGGGCATGAAAAAGGTTCTTTTACCGGTGCAATTGCCCGGAAAAAAGGCTATTTCGAGGCCGCTAATCTTGGAACAATTTTTTTAGATGAAATTGGAGAGATGCCGCTTAATACACAGGTAAAACTTTTACGTGTGCTTGAAACTTCTGAGTTCATGCGTGTTGGCGGTACAACTACCCATAAAGTAAATGTTCGTGTCATTGCGGCAACCAATAAAGACCTTGAAAATGCTGTAGAAAAAAATGAGTTCCGCAGAGATTTATATTATCGTCTAAAGGCAATCACGATTCAGATTCCCCCATTACACCATAGAAAAGACGATATCCCTGTTTTAATTAGTAAGTTTTCAGAAAACTATCAGGAAAAAAATAAAATTATTTTTAAAGGATTTTCACCCGAATCATTACATCTCTTAAAGGGGTATAGCTGGCCCGGTAATGCCAGAGAGTTGAAGAATTTCGTTGAGACAGCTATTATTCTCAACCGGGGAGAAATTGTACGATCTCATTATATACGAAATGCTTTAAAGATGAATAATATCTCTAGTATATCTTCAAATTTGCCTGTTCCGTTAAATAAAACACCTGATCAGGCAGAACGGGAATTAATTTATAGAACGCTAATGGCATTAAAACTTGATATTAACGAAATCAAAGATATGCTGAATCACCTCTATCAGAATAGATTTCAAACAGATTCCAGGCCCATTGAGTCAGATCACCCTGTTGATGATTCCAAAGAAGTTAAACCGACAACTATCAATGGAATGGAAAGAGAAATGATTAAAAATGCTCTTAAAAAATACGGGAGCAGTCGTCGTAAAACTGCCCGGGCTTTACAGATTAGTGAAAGAACTTTATACCGCAAAATTAAAGAATACGGACTTTAGCAGTAAATTTTACCATTCATGGTATTATAAATATTTATGAAAAAAATTGCATTTGTTATTCTAATCATATTAACTTCCTGTGGATATTATTCATTTAAAGGATCGCTTCCACCGGATGTGCATACTATTGCTGTTACCTTGTTTAATGACCGAACATCATATCCCGGAATCAGGGAAATCCTAACCAATTCTGTTGTAGATGTATTTATTTTTGATAATACTTTGCGCGTAGTCGATGAATCAAGGGCCGATCTGGTTATTTCAGGTACTATTAACTCCATAAGGCAGAGCGCCGCGAATGTAGAACAGGGAGAAGTGGTAAGTGAATATAAAATCACTGTTTCTGTAAAAGTAAAATGTGAGAATATTAAGACTTCCAAGGCTTTATTTGATAAATCTTTTTCTAATTACGGAACAATGGAAGCAAGCGGTACGGCCGATGCATATAAAGAAGCGATTCTTGTTGCGCTGGAACAGATAACCGATGATATTTTAAACTCAACCTTAGCAGCCTGGTAAGGTTTTTCGATATATGGAACTTGGAAATATTTTAATTCCGGGAAATAAGGATTGAAACAAGCCTGATAAAAACGTGTTAGGGTTCAGAATTTTAACCGGTAAGCTTTATCCTTGGGATTCCTTTGTGTCTCCTTGGTGGAACTCTGTAATCGATTTTGCACAAAGGTCGCAGAGATGACAACGTTGCACAGAGAAAAATATTGAGAAAAAATAAGCGATTATTCCCATAAGAAAATTATATTTAATCGATTGATTATTGTTTTTTCTGAAATTCCGATACAATAAAATATATACAATGGAGTAAATAAATGGATGATAAAAAGCAAATATCTGCTGAAACAATATTGTTTGCCCACCATTGCCAGGATTTATTAAAAGAGAAGAAGATTAAGGAAGCCATGGATCTTTGTGAAAGAGGAGTTAGAAATTTCCCCTTTTATGCGGAAGGGCACTATATTCTCGGCAGGTGCTATCAAACTCTTGGACAAATAGACGATGCAAAGAACGAATTGGAGCGCACTCTTTTTTATGCTCCGGTCCATTTGAAAGCTTTAAACGCGCTCGCGTTTATACATTATAAGAAAAAATTGAAGAATATTGCTGATGAATATATGCTAAACGCAGCGCTTAACGATCCTCTTAATTTTGAACTGCACGAATACTTAAAAACGGAGGGTTTATATACAATGCTATACCCGCCGCTCACTCAGAAGGACATACCTGATGATGTTATTTTAGAAGAAGAAAAAATTGCGGATATCGAAGAGGCGGTAGATGAAGAAGAGAATAAAACCACAATTGAAGATGATCCTGGTATTGATATTGAAAATATGTTCGTTAATTCTGCAGCGGAAGAAGCAGAGGAGGAGGAACCCCCTGAAAGCGAACCGGAAGAAACTGGCTCTGCACTTGAGCTTGATGATTCCAGAGAGGTATTCGAAGTAAACAGCATAATAGAAAATATTTCAGAAGTTGAATCCAATAAATTAGATTTAAGTCAATATGCAAATATTGAGGATGATTTTTCTACTCTTTTAACATCAATGGAAAGAGATTTTCGTGAGACTCTGAATGAAAATGTTGAAGAAGAAAACGATGAACTAAACATTGATCAAATTAACGCTGAAGAGGAACAGTTTGCGGAAGAAAAACCATTTGGGAATACAGCGATTTTATTTGACGGTCCACCCGAAGAGACAGAATTGCCGGAGGTTTCAACAGAAGAAATCATTAGTCAACAGGAAGAAACGGAAGAAATTCACGATATTAATTTATTAGAAGAAGAAATACCTGATCAACAGAAAGAAGCTGATACGGATATCGATTTTCAGGATGAATTAATTGAAGAGAGTGAAGTCCCTGAAGGAGATAAGTTTTTAGATAATCCAGACCAATTGTCCAAAATAATAGATCAGCTTGAAAAACGAGATGAGGATACTGTACAAAAAGTCAAAGTTGAAAATCTTGAACAGGATATTCCCGGTGAAACCGATAGAGAAGAAGGTGATATTAATGATATAATGAACAATTCCAGCTTAGTAACACCTACTTTCGGCGAAATTCTAATTGCCCAAAAGAAATTTGGAGAAGCTCGGACCGTATTTGTTAAGCTTACAGAAGAAAATCCGGAAAACGAACGATATAAGAAGAAACTTCAGTTCCTTGATAAATTAATTGCGATGCAAAAGTAATTCTGACCGACATTTATTTTTTCCATGGTTGGGTTTTTATAGATAAAGAGAAAAGAAACATATTTACATGCAAAAAGGTGTAAATTTTTTATGAGACCTTTTGTTTAAAATGAGATATTTTGAATGGAACAAAAATGTTTCTTAACCGTTTATATTAATTATTTATCAGAAGATGGTTTACATAATTTTATGATGTTGATGAAAACTTCAAATTTCAATGATTTGATTAGGATTTAAGTTGTGAAACCTTGGAGTTTATCTTTACCATAGTTTACCCGTCTATAACACGGTCTGTCTACGTATGAATGACAGGAATACCTTAGTACGAGAGAAATAAGCAAGAATGCAAAAAACGTTTTTTCAACAGAATTGTTCCCATTATATTTTAACTTTTTTCAATGAATAAAACTTTTATATATCTTTTTTTAATATTACTAAATATTTCAAGCGCTGCAGCAGATAATTATTTTGTCAGATTATCCACTAGCGGTTTAAAATATAGAAATGATCTGCTTGCTCAAAACTTCCAAAATATTCCGATATTAACATCCGTATCCTTAAAAAAAACAATATCTGCACAAATACAAAGTGTCACAAAACAAAACAGGTATAACGATTTTTTCAATAAATGGGTCATCACGTCCACGGACTCTGCTTTTATAAACGAACTCAAAACATCCGGTATAGCCGACTATTATGAAAAAATCGGACATTTCAAGGTCGAACTTTTTGATATAAACGGTGAGGATTATACCCAGTATTATTTAAAAACAATTGACACGGATGGCGCCTGGAAAGTCACCAGGGGAAATAATAATATTATTATCGGTCTCATTGATACCGGGGTTGATTATACACACCCCGACTTAACAAAATCCCTCTGGATCAATCACAAGGAAGATTTAAATGGAAACGGTCGTCTTGATTCACTTGATCTAAACGGTATCGATGATGATGGTAATGGTTTTATTGATGATGTTGCCGGTTGGGATTTTACCGATGCACCGGACTTCCCGGACGGTGGTGATTATCAAATACCGGACAATGACCCAATGGATGAGTTTCGCAGCGGACATGGAACCCAAATAGCCGGAATCATTTCGGGAAATGATATCAGCGGAAATGGTTTTATGGGCATCGCACCGGAAGTACGTGTGATGAACCTGCGAGCCGGTACGGCCAGTGGCTATCTCGAAGAGGATGATGTGGCTCAAGCCATATTTTATGCTCTTGACAATGGAGCATCTATTATTAATATGAGTTTCGGTGATGTTGTTTTATCCAGGTTTCTTAAAGATGTTATCCATTATGCCTATGAAAATGGTATAATCTTCGTTGCTTCCTCCGGAAATTCCGGAACCGATGAGATTCATTATCCTTCCGGTTTATCCGAGACCATTTCAGTAGGCGCCAGTACTAAGGATAATTTTATTGCGGGGTTTTCCAATTTTGGGAATACGCTTGATCTGGTTGCTCCCGGTTCGGATATCCTTTCCACAGCCATTGGCGGAGAGTATAATGTTGTCAGTGGAACATCTTTCAGTACCCCTATGGTTTCTGCTGTTTGCGGTCTGCTTAAATCTCAATTTCCTGACTATTCCAATGAAAGAATTCGCAATATCATCAAGTCAACAACAACCGATATTATGAACAGCGGATGGGATATTTACAGCGCTGCGGGACTGATTTCTGCCGGGAAAGCCCTTAAAGTAACAGAGGCCGGTATCCTGACATTGCTTCACCCGGGCGCTAATTCAAGCGTAGCAACGGATACTTTATGGTTAGTTGGCTCAACTGTCCATCCGGATTTGAAATCTGTTATTATTGAATATGGGATTGGGAAAGATCCTGATAGTTGGGTATCAATCAACACCTGGAATCAGCGTCAGGTTTTTAATGATACTTTAGGCTTCGTCAATTTAAATGGGATTGCGGACACGGTTATTACAATCCGGTTGCAGATGTCGCTAATTAGCGGACAAATGGATGAACACAGAACACTTGTTCATATTGACCGGACACCGCCTGTAATTACAAACAATACGGTTACTTATTTATACGATTCTACAGAGGAAAGCGTTTTAATTTCCTTTGAAACTGATGACGTTTGTAAAGCGCGCCTTAATATTCGGGAAAAGAACAGCGATTTATGGCTGGAAAATATTAATTTAGCTTATGAAACCGATAGACATCGTATTAAATTAAACCGGTCTGTGTATGAAGGTGCTTATGAATATTATATTGAAGTGGAAAATTTAAGCGGCCTATACAGTAAAGATGAAAATAACGGACAATTGTATTCTTTTAATTTAAAGCCGGAATTTGAATGGCAGGATTTTATTGCTGTTCCCTGGAGTATCCCGGCAGGATATATGCTTGATAAAGCAGTTGATCTGGATCATGACGGAAAAAAAGAGATTGTTATTAGCCGATATAATGAAAACCATGGATTTGGTCCGATTGAGATATATGAATTTAATAACGGTGAATTTTCCCTCGTATTGAAAACTTCGTTTACAGCCATTCCCCGCGATGCCGGAGATGTGGACGGAGACGGATTGTCAGATTTATTGCTGGGTTACGGCAAAAATACCTTTTTACTGGAATCTAAATCTCCAGACCAGTTTCCTTCTGAAATTGTATGGTCAGATACTCTCGATTTTTGGGGGGCAGGGTATGGTGATGCTGATTCCGATGGAAAAATGGAAATTATCGGAAGAAACGATAGTTCTTATATTGTGCTTGAAAATGTTGGCGATAATACTTTTACGGAAACAGCCCGTTTAAAAAATAACACCAAGGGTGATAATGTTTTATCCTTTCCCCAATTCCGTATACTTGATATCAATAATAATGGCCGTTTGGAAATTACTTATACCGATGAAGACGGCGATTTACTCTTTTTTGAATCAACCGCAAACAATAGTTTTATTGAACTCAATACAGTAGAAGAAGAGAATGCGCAATCGGATAATTTTATACAAGTATTAAAACAGACGACCGGAAATGACTTTCTTTTTAAAGTTTCTCATACTTCGGAATCATTGAACTATGAGCATGAATTTGACGGACGTTTTTGGCAAATCATTAAATACGGTTACGAAGTTGCTGCGCCGGTTGCACTTGATACAATTAATATTTTTGGATATCAGACTCTAAAAGAATATAATAGTTCCATTCAAGCATCCACTATCGAAGGAGAGGATTATCTGTTTGCATCCCTCTATCCTGATTTTTATATTTTCAAAATTGATAACCGCACCGCAGTACCTGTTTGGCATACACAAACGGCCCGTTCTAACGCTATTATTATTGATGATTTTGATAATGATGGACACGCTGAGTTTTATTTTAATAATGGAGAAAAAATTTCCGCTTTTTGCAAAACCTTGGTGGAACGTACATCAAAACCATACTTTTTTAAAGTGGAGCCTTTAGACAGTAATCGAACTCGTCTTTCCTGGGGGAAATCCTCCGGCGCTCAATATTACAACATTTATCGTGGTTCAGATAAGGAATCAATGCAATTTATTGATACTTCTCAGGTTCTTTATTATAGCGATTCTTCTTTAATCGTAGATTCGGTTTATTATTATGCGGTAAGTGCTATTGATGTATCACAAAGTATCCCCGAAAGCTGGAAAAGCAGTATTGATTCTGTAATTATGGGCTATCCGCCAAAATTGATAGATGCTGTTTCGGTAAATGACAGAGAGATTATACTTACTTTTAATGAAATTATTGCTTTTAAGTCTGAGATTCCCGTAAAAATAAAATTAAAAAATAGCGGTTTAAATGCTGTTTCTTCCATTATTTTAAAAGAGAAAAATAAGCTTTTAGTCGGATTTGACAAAAGTTTTGTTCCGGGAGAATCCGATACTGTTTTTGTTGAGGGGGTTTATAATTTAAAGAAAACGCCGTTAGACATAAAATATAACACGCAACCTTTTATTTTTAAAGGAAACCAACAAGAACCGTATGTGGATGGCGTTGAAATCGTCGACCGCTACCATATACGCATTCGCTTTAATCAGCCCATGCTCCGCAGTTCATTACTTTCCATTGATAATTATTCATTGGAACCAAGCGGTTCGGTTCTTGCGGTGCTGGTAGAAGATAGCTTAAATAAGCAGATATTGGTTTCACTTGATAAAGAAAGCCTTGCCGGCGCTTTAGGGAAAGCCGGTTATCTTATTATGAATAACATTGAAAGTTCCGATAGAGTATTACTTATAGAGAGTAATAAAATTAATCTTTATAAAGATGTGGATGATTTAGACAATATTTTAATTTACCCTCAACCTGTACGGCCTTTACACCAGGAAGTAATATTTGCAAAATTACCAAAAGATGTGGAAATTGATATTTTTAATTTAAGCGGAATCAGAATCCGATCTTTAAAAGAAAATTCGCAATACGGAGGAATCCGTTGGAATCTGCGAGATGATAACGGGTATTATATACGAAGCGGTATTTATTTTTTTGAAATCAGATCTAATGAAAGCAAAAAGCTGGGCAAGATTGTTATTATGAGGTAATTTAATGGCTAGAGTTTATTCAAATCCCAAATTGATCACTGTGACAGGTGGAATTGGAAGCGGGCAAACAACCGTTTGTTCTTTTTTTAAAAAATGGCATTGCAAAGTAATTAATGCTGATAAGAAAGCACATGATGTTATCCAACGGAATATAGGGCTGCAAAATGAATTAAAAAAAGTTTTCGGGAATGATATTTTTTCAAAGGATAGAAAACTTGATCGTCAACTTTTAGCCCATCGGGCATTTAAAGATGATATCCATACCCATAAGCTGAACCAATTGGTGCACCCGAGAATGGTTGAAGTTCTCGTAGAAGAGATGGAGCAGGCCCGTTTTTCAAAACGTTATCCATTGATTATTATTGACGCTGCTTTGATTTTTGAAATCAGTATTGAAAGTATGTTTGATGCTGTGGTGGTGGTTAATTCACAGCTTAAATTGCGCCAACAGCGTGTAAAAGATCGCGATGGTATGAGTAGAAAACAATTTAATGAACGTGCGGCGAAGCAGATACCTCTTGAAGAAAAAGCTATGTGGGCTGATTTTGTGATAGAAAATGACGGCTCTTTGAGTGATCTTGAGAAAAACACCAGAGATATTTATGAGAAACTCATACGCCGTAAAAAGAGTTCAAAATAAAATTATAGATATATTTTTCTAATAGATTTCCGTTAATGTCCACAACACTACAATATTACATACTCTTCCAGTTTTCATCACTTTTTCAAAAGGAACTTGTAAATTCTTTATTTCTTGAAAATAAAATGTGCATCATCATTTTTTATCACTGTTTTTAAAAATTTGCAAAACTCAGGGTAGTCTTTAATACTAATATCATTATCTTTGTAAATAAATTCTCTAATGTATTTTAATCTATTTTCTGTAAGTGTATATTCAGTTTTATAACTGGCAAAAGGGAGATCTATTGAAATAGCTTCAGGAGCGCTTTCCAAAGCATATCCTTGTGGTATTTCCATATAGATAGCATCGATATCCTGATAAGGATAGGAAAAGTGAATGGGGAATTTCCGATCTTCTTCATCAGGTAAGTTGTCTTTAGTTTTTCTATTAAACAGGTTGGGATTAATGAATATCCTTTTTCCTGTATGAACAATGCTCTTTCTGTAAACACCGTTAAATTCTATCTGATAGTTAATATCCTCATCGCCTTCTTTCTCATATGAATAATTATCTATCATTAAATTAGGTACATATTCACCGAATATTTTCTGTAATATAATTTTTTCCTCATCCGGTTTATTATAAGTAAAAAGTCCTTTAAAGAATCCCTTTTGTTTACCACTGATTGTTATACGACTGTCAATAAACAGCATGCCCGGACGCTGATATTCAATTTTTGAAGTTGAAAGCCACATATTTTCACTCATCGATGTTTTTGGTGTTCGGATAATCTCTCCTGAATTTTCTTTTATCACAAGAGTATTAACATCTTCGATTGTCCATGGTTTGTCGGTAATATCCATATTATCGGCGGTACATTCTAACCATAATGTATCATTTTTTAAAGGAACGAATGCGATAACGTGGTTAAACTGAGAGGCGACAAAATCGGGATATACAACACCCTTATCTCTCGTTAATACAAGTGCAGGATAGGCTTTTATACCTGCATATTTTAACATGGTTATCATCAATATTGTTAAATCTTTACAATCACCGTATTTATTCTTGCAAATCGATTGAGCGGAATGCGGTTCAATACCGCCAATATCAAGGTAAATAGCTACATAACGAGTGTTATTTTGAAGGTATTTGTATAAGGTGGAAATAATTAAGTAGGGATCCTTTATATCCTTGGTCATTTCCAGCACCTTTTGTTCTACTTCAGGCGTTAAGATAAATTTATCTTTGATTAGCTGTCGGTACCATTCGGCAAAAGAATCCCAACTAGTAAAATCACCTTCTGATTTTCCAAATACAAATTTTATGGGAGAAAAAAGCAGCGCCTGTTGGACTTTGTTTTCCGGCGGCATAAAATCTTCATCAATAAGTTTCGGAATATTTTCCAATATCCATACACTTACCGAATCACCATCTTCAATTGATTTTTGTGGAGCAACTTTTTCCCCGATAGAGAAGCTGTTAAATTTTATGGGTTCCTCACGGATTAATTTATATTCTGAATACTGAACAGGTATATCCCATTGCGGATACCATCCCGGCCAGTAAAACAGAGATGAAATATCAATAGTATATTTGACGTCTAAAATATATGGATAGCTATGGTGTTTAAGATGAAATGATTTGTACTTATTTTTTCGATACAAAATAAAGCCGGGTGAAACGGTTGTTTCGATAATGTCATCATCGTCCATCTCTTTAAGCATTTTGCCGTTTAAGTTAGTTATTTGAGCCTCAATATCGTCAATTTCCCTAAATTCGTTTTCATACAAAACAATCTTGTTATATTTTTCGCCATGTTTATTGTTTATTTGTAAACGCAGTTTAACAGTAAGCTGTGCCTCTTCGTTATCATAAACTCTGAAGGCATTTTTTTGACTAATAACAAAAGCATCTGCATCACGTGTAAGAGAATCCATCTTGCTGTCACTAACAAGTTTTTCCGAGTAAACGGTATTGTTAATAACACATAACAGTACAAAACTAAATATAATATTTTTCATTTCCATCCTTATTAATTTGCTAAAAATATAAAAATACAATTATCCATAAAAATTATTGTAGGCAAAATATAACATCGTTTAAATAATATTATTTCTAATCATCAGTATGAATCTTTAGCTGAAAAATCAACACACTTATTCTAAACAGACCTGTCCGTCTCTGATGTGGCTTATTAGGATCAGGATTGTTTCAGTTTTTAATTAGCACTATTTTATCCTGATCAGATTGTACAATTTTTTCATAAAGCTGTTTTAGTTTTACATATTCCGAAGCCCCAAAACGTGTCCGTCCCAATCGATAATTTCGTGTAACTTCGATACTATTTTTTTTACTAAAATATATCTTAATAAATTTAAATTTTTTCATTTTTGCAGAAGTTCGCGATGGTATTTCACTTAAATTCATTGATTCGGGAAAGGATATATTTACAGTCTCGGAATGATAGGTTTCAAAATTAAAATCCACCGGAAAGTCACGCTTGTCTCTGACAAAAGGATTTTTATCTTCTTTTAGTAAAAGAGGCGCTTCAAAAATTGCCAATTGGCCGGCATTTTCAAGATAATCAAGGATATGATAGTTTAATTTTATTTCCAAAGGTTTTTCAATTGAATCTTTACCAACAATATTAAAACTGTCAATAACAACTCCTGAAAAGATATCTTTAAGCTCATCTTCAATATATTTATCCAAATCGTCTATGTCCATATCACCTCTCTTAAGAACAGCATTTATTCCTGCATATATTATATCAGAACTGCAGTGAATTACATTGTCATCAGTAATCTGTGCATTGGTTTTCACCTTAACAGATCCCTTAGACTTAGGAGCTTTAATTGTAATAATCTGGCCTTTTTCCTCATTTATTAGCAAACCTTCCTGTACTGCATATGCAGGTGTAAGTACCCCAAAGGGGCTGAATTTGGCGCCTGGATTTAAATAAAATGTTTTTTTGCCAATTTTTAGATGCGTTATCATGCGGTTGAATTGTAATATTTGCACCCAACTGGTGTTAAGATGTCCATTAGATCTGGTGCTTATAAAAAGTGGTTTTGCATTCAAACCAATGTGATTTAATAAATTAATAAGCAAGAGGTTTTTAGCATTTGTGCTGGCACTTTTATC
>JAUVIB010000322.1 GCA_030592985.1 Calditrichaceae bacterium
GGGACGGGAGACAGGAATACCGGTTAGCCCTTTTAGATAAGAACCTTTTGCCAACCTCATAAAAAATGTTTCCAGCTGATCGTCAAGATGATGGGCAGTAGCTATTTCTGCATGGGGATTATCATTCAAAATGCTTTGAAACTTAGCATATCTCGCCTGACGCAGCGTGTCTTCACTTGATTTCAAATTAAAATCGTATAGCCTCTCTGTATAGAGAGGAATGTTAAGCTGCAAGCATTCATCCTTAATCAATTTTTCATCTAAATCGGCGTCTTTTCCGCGAATTCCATGGTTAATATGACACGCTTGTAATTTAAATTTTAATTCACTTTTTAAAGTATATAAAACATACAGCATGGCCATGGAATCCCGACCACCGGAAACAGCGGCAATTATCGTATTATTTTGTTTGATTAAATTATGGTAATGGATAAATGAAGCAACTTTTGCTATCACTGGAAGCCTCGGAAGAAAGAAAAGTAGCGGTGCAGGGACTTGAACCCCGGACACTCGGATTATGATTCCGATGCTCTAGCCAGCTGAGCTACACCGCCATTTAAAAAAAATAGGCGATTGTTTAGGATAATCGCCTTATTAGTAGCGGGGGCAGGATTCGAACCTACGGCCTTTGGGTTATGAGCCCAACGAGCTACCAGACTGCTCCACCCCGCGATCATTGAATCGTTAATATACGATTATCTATTTAATATGTCAAGATTTGAGTTATTTTTTTTATCAATCCATCTTCGTTTTTAATTTCCAACTCAAGTCTTGGAGCAAAGAAAAAACTAATTTCATCCTTAGAAAGTCCTTCAATGGCTGAAATTTTAATCATATCTTTCTCCGTACACCACAGCTTCCTGCACCCCTGGTTTTCCGACGTCTTTATAAGAGATTTTATATCCATAATCGTGTAATTGTAATGATCACGGAATGAGATATATTTTTTAACATTCAGCCCGTATTGTTCAAGATGTTTTTTAAAATTCTCCGGATGAGCTATTCCTGCAAAGGCAGTCACTTTCTCATTTTTAAAATCAGACATTAGTCCAACTTCCTCAAAGTCCAAATTAACAACAATATTTAAAACCCCTGTGCTTTTAAAAAGAGGTTTATCCGCTGTATTTAAAACTGAATCTCTTTCATCTGTTACATTTGTTAAAATAAGGATATCGCTTCTCGATATATTATGTCTAAACTCA
The DNA here is from genome assembly GCA_030592985.1 of Calditrichaceae bacterium. Classification (GTDB taxonomy): domain Bacteria; phylum Calditrichota; class Calditrichia; order Calditrichales; family Calditrichaceae; genus JAUVIB01. The sequence goes on from JAUVIB010000322.1 coordinate 1,203, forward strand.
CGCAGTGTTCCACCGGGAAGTGGATAGTTCCCCTTAAATTTCTCTGCTGTATTAAGGAGTACAATATCTAATTTCCGCCGAACCGAACGGTGCTGGAAAGCATCATCAAGAATAATTAAATCAGCATTATGCTTCTCCATTGCATATCGGATAGCCTTTTTACGATCTTCTGAGACAATAACAACTGCTTCAGGTACGCTTATAGTAATTAAACAGGGCTCATCACCAAATTTCTGAGGATTTTTATAATCAGAGACAACTTGCATCCCCTTAGAACTGCGGCCATACCCCCTGCTGATAACCGCAATTTTGCTATATCGACTCAACATATTCCTTGTCAGCCAGATAACAAAAGGCGTTTTACCGGTTCCGCCAACCGTTATATTCCCCACCGAAATTACGGGAATATTAAATTTATATGATTTAAAAATGCCGCTATCATAAAATAAATTACGAATATCCATTATAACGCCGTATAAAAGAGAAACCGGCCATAAAAGATATTTTAATACTTGCAGTATCATTACACTCGCTTTTCATTCGTTTAAATGTATAAAATTTACTGTTAAATGCGGAATTTTAACGAAATACTCCAGCCGCTATTTTTTTTATTTCTTCCAATTTTATAATACCGGTTAAAATAAATAACAGGGGCGATAGTAAAATTAAAGCCGTTTTTAAGACAAATGATAAATTAAAATAATAGTCAAGCCATAACATAACAGATAGATAAACCAACATTAAAATAATTTTCGGATAATCATAAGGAACCGGATAAATTTTCTGATTGGCAATAAAGATAGTCAAAGCCATAATGAAATAACTTAACAACGTGGCAAAAGCGGCTCCCATAATGCCGTAATGAGGCATTAAATAAAGATTGCTGCCGATATTTACTATCGCAGCCAACCCTGTAAAAAGGATCATTAAATTTGTCTTTTTGCGGATATAGATACCCACTGTGAAATTAACATATAATCCATAAAACAGATATGAGCTTAAAATTACCGGGATGATGATTAATCCGTCCCAGTACTCTTTTCCGAGAAGGGGTTTCCCAAAAAACAGCGGCGCTTTTAACAAATATCCAACATAATAACTAACTCCGACAACGACTAATACTCCAAAAAGTGTAAAATATCTCAGAACTTTGGCATAAATCTCTTTAGCGTTAACCTCTTTTGATACTTTCAGAAAAAACGGCTGCCATGCCGTACGAAAAGCCATAATGATTAAAAGCAAAGCCGATCCAAACTTATAATTTGCTGAATATATTCCCAGTGTATCTTTGTTAAGCAGTTTGCTCATTAGATATTTATCGCTTACTTCAACGGTCAAATAGGCAATCCCATTCGGTATTAATGGTAAACCGAATCTTAAAAGTTCGGATAGAAGACCGCCCTGAAAAGTCCCTTTCATATATCTCACCTGAAAAGGCAGCAATACTAAAAGATTAAGTAAGGCGGCAATAACATTGGCATATAAGATGCCGACGATGCCATATTTCAGATAAACCACAAAAATAATATTTAAGATGAGTTCCGTTAAAAATCTTCCCACTCGAATCATGCTGAATAAAACAGATTTTTCTTCCGCCCGTAGTATCTGATACGGTAGATTGCTGAGTGTATCAAGAAATAATATTGCTGCCGCCAGTTGAATCAGAAAAGATAATTTACCGGTAGATAAAACTATTTCGCTAATCGGCTGAGAAAAAACCAGTAGAAGAGTTGATAATGTTATTCCGCCAACTATCACAGCGCCAAAGGCAGTCTTATAAACATCCTCTTTTTTATATTTCCCGAGAAAAAAATAACGCATTAGCGCCGAATCCATCCCATAAAGATAGATTACATTCATAAAGGCGACAAATGTGTATATTAGATTCAGGTTAGCATAGTCGACACGGGAGGCAATATAAAGTGTATCCGTGTAGATGGGCATTAAAATAAATCCCAGCGCCCGTTGTACAAAGGTACTGATAAAATAAATAGAGGAATGTTTGGATAGATTTTTTAATTGAACTCCGATTGACACCTGTTTTCCTGTTTTATGCATGATATATTAAGATTAACAAAGATGATTATCGTCTCGTTAAGGCACAAAGAATTTTTTGGTCTATGTCGTTTTCTATGGATAGATGATAATAAAGAATTATTTGGCCACAGATTTTCACAGATTTCATAATAAAAAACATTCTTTATAACTAAGTACTAACAGTATTATTTTTATTTTTTCAGTTTTTTCGTTTTCTATTAAACAGCTAACTTGACAGAATGATTTACTTATTAACCATGTAAATAAATAAGTAACTATGCTTGTTTTTTAATGTCACATCACTATTTAACAAGAATCTAAGTATTTGTAACACTTAACATTGAAATTATAATAATAATTTTTTTTATCTGTGTTAAATCTGTGTTAATCTGTGGCTCGATTTTAACTACCTACGCTATTCGATATAGAACTGAATATTTTATGTCTGGCGCTGGCAAAATATTTGCGAAATCAATCCACTATTAAACTTTTCAGCCCTCTTATACCTAATATATAACTCTCCATCCCAAAACCGGCTACCGTACCCTGACAAACTTCAGAGATGACGGAAATACTGCGGAAACGCTCTCGTGCGGCAACATTAGAAAGATGCACCTCTACAATAGGTATTTCGCAGGCTTCAATGGCGTCGCGAATGGCATACGAGTAATGGGTAAAGGCACCGGCATTGATTACAATCCCTTCATATTTCAGAGAAGCCTCTTGAATTTTATCGATAATGCTGCCTTCATGATTACTCTGGAAAAACTCCAGCGTATCTTTCTTATAATAACTATTGATATATTCGTTTAATTCTTCAAGCGAACGATTACCGTAAATTTCCGGTTTACGTTTACCAAGATAATTTAAATTTGGGCCGTTAATAATAAGTGCTTTCATCTATTTTCTCCTGAAAATTAAATTTCCAAAACCAAACCGTCATACGAAAACTGTATAGTATTTTTTAATAGCCGGCTGTGAATTTCAAAATCAATATTATGATTCATGTGGGTAAAATAAGTCCGTTTCGCTTTAATTTTTTCTGCTTCCATCATCGCCTGCTCAAGGCTAAAATGGGTGTAATGCGGCCGTTCGCGTAAAGCATCCAAAACAAGAACATCCAAACCGGTAAGCAGCTTATAACTTGCTTCAGGAATTTTACTCACATCCGTGCAATAGGCAAAAGAACCGATCCGGTAGCCGTATACCTCCATTTTTCCATGGATTAATGGGACCGGAATTATCTCAACACCATTCAGATTAAAAGACCGGCTAATTATGTGTCCACTCACATTGGGCATACCCTTACGAAGTTTACCACTATCAAAAGCATAATCAAAGATACTCTGTAAACGCCTAATGGTCTCTTCATTTCCATAAACAGGAATACGTTCATTTTGCATCATATTAAAACGACGTAAATCATCCATCCCGAAAATATGATCGGCGTGAGCATGAGTAAA
>JAUVIB010000323.1 GCA_030592985.1 Calditrichaceae bacterium
CGTCGCTTAATGAATCTGAAGAGATGATATAATTTGCCAATGCCTGAAAAGATCCGTTAAACACTTTGCGTACAAAATTACCGGTTTCTTTTAATACAATATCATCCTTCTTCTTTTGAGGCTGATAAAAATTAACCAGACCGATTTTCTCTTTTTTTAAGAAACCCTTGTTCTCCAGATTGTTCATAACCGTCTGCACAGTGGTATACGCTTTCTCCCCTTTGGGATAGGCTGTCTCCAATACCTGCCTCACGGAGGGAGCGCCGCCAATCCGCCAAATAACTTCCATAATTTCCCACTCTAAAGCCGAAAGATTCAGTTTCTTTATCATCTCAATCCTATAATTTTAGTTGGTCTACTATATTTATAGTAGAATATAATATTTCATTTCCTATTTGTCAAGAAAAAAATAAAAAAACGTATTTTACGTTATGAATTAGTGATAAAATACAAATAAAACTGCAGGGAAGAATTGAGAATTGAGGTGATTGTCAATCAATCGCTTATACTGATTTTATTGGATTCCAAAAAACATTTTGCCTTACTGCATAAGGGTGCATTGAATTTAATCGTAATATTTTCTAACGCTATATCGGATTTGTGAAGTTTTTCTAATAATTTTTCTGCATCTTTGCGAATAAAACGACTCTTTCGACTAATGATTAGCGTCACACCACCATTTGCGTTTTCTATGACAGAAACCGATTTCGATTTCTCATACAGTTCTTTCAGGTTCATTATCAGGCGCTCCTTTAATTAATTCCGAAATATTTTTAATAATAAAAGTCTGCGAGATAAAGCGGACGTTTTATGTTATCATAAGGTGTTTGAATGAGAAAAAATAATCTGTTTTTTTCTTTTATTACCTTAAATCGCATTCTGTCTTTTCCTTTATAACTTCAACATAAAAATATTGTATTATCCTATCATTTGGTCAAATTTCTGGTTTTATCGGTTAATGAGATCAACGAATCAAATTAAAAGTGTATTGCAAATTTTAACAATACAAACTGTTAATATATTTAATTTCCATTTACAAACTTATTACAGATGAGTATAAACCCTTTTTTCCATGAATAGCAAATAAAATATTTTCATATAGAAAAAAATTTGATAAATTAACTATAGTAAAGAAATATTTCAATTTATATAAAGAAGGAGTGTATTATGCGGATCGAAAGAGATACGATGGGTGAAGTTAAGGTACCGTCAGATAAGTATTGGGGCGCGCAGACACAACGCTCTAAGGATAATTTTAAAATCGGCGATGGCACAATGCCGGAAGAAATCATTAAAGCATTCGGCTATCTGAAAAAAGCAGCAGCCATGGCTAATATGGAACTTGGGGTTTTACCTGAAGAGAAAGAAAAGCTTATTATGCAGGTATGCGATGAGATTATCGCCGGTGATTTACAAGAACATTTTCCACTGGTAGTCTGGCAAACCGGCTCAGGAACACAATCTAATATGAATATTAACGAAGTTGTATCCAACCGGGCTCATGTATTGCACGGCGGAAAACTGGGAGAAGGAAAACCATTTATTCATCCTAATGATGACGTCAATAAATCTCAATCTTCCAATGATACTTTTCCCACAGCCATGCATATTGCAGCTTATGATATGATAACCAAGGTTACAATTCCGGGTGTAAAACAATTAAGAAATGAGCTCGCAAAAAAAACAGAAGAATATAAAGATATCGTTAAAACAGGACGCACCCACTTAATGGATGCTACTCCCTTAACACTTGGACAGGAATTTTCAGCTTATGTATCACAATTAGATCATGGATTAAAGTCATTAGAGTGTACTTTAAGCCATCTATCAGAATTGGCGCTTGGCGGTACGGCGGTGGGAACAGGCTTAAATACACCGAAAGGTTACGATGTTCTCGTGGCAAATAAAATTGCTGAACTCACAGGTAATCCCTTTATTACAGCAGAGAATAAATTTGAATCTCTCGCTGCACACGATGCGATTGTAGAAGCTTCCGGGGCGCTAAAAACTCTCGCTGTCAGCTTAATGAAAATTGGAAATGACACCCGTTTACTCGGTTCCGGCCCTCGCTGCGGTATCGGCGAAATCAATCTGCCTGCTAACGAACCTGGTTCATCTATCATGCCGGGTAAAGTTAATCCTACCCAGAATGAAGCTTTAACTATGGTGTGTGCTCAGGTTATCGGCAATGATACAGCCATATCCATCGGCGGGATGCAGGGACACTATCAGCTTAATGTTTTTAAGCCGGTTATGATTATGAACCTGTTAGAATCTGCAAGACTATTGGGTGATGCTTGTGTATCCTTTAATGTTAATTGCGTTGTTGGAATAGAGCCGAATTATGATAACATAAAAAAGAACTTACAAAATTCACTCATGCTGGTAACCGCGTTAAATACCCATATCGGGTATGAAAATGCCGCAAAAATTGCTAAAAAAGCCCATACAGAAGGAACTACACTTAAAGAAGCTGCCTTGGAACTGGGACTGGTTACTGAAGAACAGTTTGATGAGTGGGTTGACCCCTCAAAAATGCTCGGACCGAATAAATAATATCTTTGATTTGCCGGATAGGTAAAAGGTTATTAATAAGTATGTAAAACACTTATCTTCAGCAAAAAACAAGCGTGTGAAGTAATCCTTCTTACCGGAACTAAGGACTTAGAAGGGTTACTTTAGCCCGCCCGTCTCAGACGCGGCTATTGCTCAAGCTATATTTTGTCCATTTCACCGTTACCTTACTATGGCCAATATTTCTTTTTGATTAACATTTCCCACGGCGTCTTTGACCGTTATCAGAATTTTATATCTCCCCTTCTCTATCTTCCAATGAGGTCGCCCTACCACTATTTCAGTCTCCGGGTCCCACTCAGGTAGAACGAAGCGGCCATCAATACTTATTTCTATATCTTCTTCTGAAGCTATACCAGAGAGGCTGTCATTAATTTTAAATTTTATCACCAGCGGATTTTTTACTGTTTGTCCGGATTTCGGTAATATTATTTTGATTATGGGGACAATGGTATCCAACCCTACAAAGAATTGTCCGAGATTTGCTGTTTTTGTCATTATTTCATGCCTAACTGTATCGACAACGCCTCCCACATAACTAAAGATAGCAAGCGATTGAAATTTATATATCCCCAATTTTTGAGGATAAGGGCTGTTTGATTTATAATTTAATGTCAGCAGAATATTGTTTTTCAAAATTTGATAATTCGGTTCAATATTAACCAAAGGACTTAACACGGGTATCTTTATTCTATCTGTTTGCATCTCTTTTTCACTGATACGAATGAGTATTGTATCATAAAAACTACTGCTGTAAGATTCAATACGGCAAGCGGGATTTTTCAGGGAAACGGTATCACGGTTATTTTGGGTGAAAACTGAATAGTGTAAAAGAGTATCAACATATATTTTGTTAAAAGAAGCTATCTTAATTAAAAGAGAATCGTTATTAATAAAACGCGCAGGAAGGATTTTTTCATAAAATTTATTAGTAAATTTAAAATCAATTTTTCGGGTATTTTCTCCTGATTTAAGGTAGAGTTCATAATTTTCATGGGATTGCTCTTCTCTCTTAAATTTTAAAATCAGAAATTTTCCTACACTTAGTTCATTAAAATCAATACTGCTCTTATTTACATCCGGTATAGAAGTATGCGATGTTTTCCATCCGCTATTCAATTGATATTGGGCTTTAAAATCACGGCAGAATAAAGACGGCAGGGATGCTTTAATAATAATTTCTTCATAATCTCCAATGATTTTACGATTCAGAAATTCATAATAATCTATTTGCTTCCAAAGACGCGATTCGTTTCCGGCAAATAATTTCAGATCCTTAAGACCAAGCGGTATCTCCAGTTTAAAGTAAGCAGTGCTATCAGCCTTACTTAAAAGATAAAAATTTTCCATGGATGATACCGTTGGAATTAATTCTCCATTTATAGTACTGACATTACCAAAAAAATCACTGACAATAATTTTAAAGGGGATTTTTTTATTCCCAACCCTGATTAACCCGTCTCCGAGAGATCGGTCATAGTATTGAAGTGTAGTTACCGGTTCAATAAAAAGTTGATGATAAACTTTTTTAGTAGCCGCTCGTTCTGGATAATATATCTCAAGATCAACTTCTTTACTATTATCAAAATCCATCCAGTCGTATTGCAAATGAAAAATCTTTTGGCCGTCAATAAATAATTCAGTTTTGTAAAAAGAAAAAGCATTATAAACACCGTTAGCTCTGTCATAACCTTTCAAAGCCAAGCCGATTTCCCCTTCAACATAAATGGGATCTTTTATTGTATACTGGTTGTTCCCTCTGGAAATCAACTTTAACTTCCGAGGAAAAAATGACCCGTTTACCGTGCTATTCTCATCCCGCGGGATTATCATAAGGGATTGTAAAACCGGTGCGATGGTATCTTTTACTTTATTATAAAAATGTAAAGGATTTAAGGGATGCTCTAAGCTATCACGTATTTCAAAGTGAAGATGGGGAACGCCTATACCGGTTTGACCACTGTATCCGATTATATCACCTTTTTTTACGGCCCACCTTTCCTCCGGATACCAATTCAAAGTATATTTTTGATTTTCAATCTGTTTTTGGCGCACCAACTTTTCTATGGACGGATTAAAGCGCTGCAAATGGGCATAAACAGCGAAGTGCCCGTCA
>JAUVIB010000019.1 GCA_030592985.1 Calditrichaceae bacterium
CGACTTAACATACTTATTTACAATTAGTTAACGCTATCCCCCTTAGAAAAGGGGGCAAGGGGGATGTAACCCTTATAAATTCAAGAAATTTATATATTACTTGCTGAGCTAAGGACATAATCAATAAATGATTATCAAAAAACCGGTAGTGTATAAAAAAAGACCCATTTTCTTGTTTTCAAGGCTTTTTAAAAATCCCGAAAGAGATGTTTTGCATACGGTCATTACAAGATAAAAAATAAATATTATTAGGGATTTGATTGTGTTGTTGAGAATATTTGCGAAAATAAGATGACAAACAGGGGAGAAGGAATTAGGGAATTGAAAAACGGCAGGAGACATCCGAATACTAAAGAAGAGCTGTGAGCCCTGCCGTTAAATCAAAATATATAAACTAATTCTAATAGTTTGTCTCTTTTATTTCAAAATAGGATTGCGGATGCAAACAAGCAGGACACACGGTTGGTGCTTTTTCTCCTTCATGAATAAAGCCGCAGTTCCGGCATTTCCATACAATTTTCCCATCTCTTTCAAATACCCGGCCGGCTTCCAGATTGTCGTATAATTTTCTATATCTTTCTTCATGTGCCTTTTCAACTTTGGCAATATTTCTGTATGCTGTAGCAATTTCATTAAAACCTTCCTGTTCGGCGATATTGGCAAATTCAGGATATAATAATGTCCATTCTTCGTTTTCACCTTCTGCTGAGGCTTTTAAATTTTCTAATGTTGTGCCGATTTTACCTGCCGGATAGGCAGCTGTAATTTCAACTTCACCACCTTCGAGGAACTTGAAAAATCTCTTTGCATGTTCCTTTTCATTTAAAGCTGTTTCCATAAAAATAGCGGAAATTTGCTCTAAACCATCTTTTTTAGCCTGTTTTGCAAAATAATCGTAACGCATTCTTGCCTGTGATTCTCCCGCAAATGATTTTAGAAGATTTTGTTCGGTTTTTGTTCCTTTTAAAGATTTCATTTTCATTCCTCCTTTTTTATTAATTTGTTAAATAACTTGAAAATCTTCTTTACCCGCACCACAAACAGGACAAACCCAATTGTCAGGTATGTCTTCAAAGGCTGTTCCCGGTTCTATTCCGCCATCCGGGTCACCCACTTCGGGGTCATAAATATGGCTGCAAACAACACACTCATATTTCGTCTTTTCCATGGTAATTTCCTCCTTTTTTATCTCTTTTTTTATGTAAGTCGGCGCATTTTTTGGCGCCTTACCTTTTTTAACATTTCTATAGTAAGAATAGGTTAATGGTTTTGCATCAGGTATGATTAAATCGTTATTAAGTATAAGGCCTATAAATATCAAGTGCGTACCCACATCAAAGCTTTGTACCAGCTCACATTCAAACCAGGCGATCGTATCTTCCGTAACAATGGGAACTCCGCTTTCTCCCTTGATAAATTCAATCTTTTCGAACTTATCAACATCTTTACCCGATTGATAACCGAAAAGTCCAAGTATTTCCGGTTTTGTCTCTTTCTTTAAGATTGAAATTGAGAACAATTTGCTATTTTGGATAAATTGGGCTGTTAAATTGTCTTTATTACAGGCAATGGCAATTTGTGCCGGCTCAGCCGTTACCTGAAATACCGTATTCGCAATAAAACCATTATTTCTCTTCTCGTCTCCGGAACTAATAATGTACAGTCCATAAGTAATATTGAAAAATGCTTCAATGTTCATAGTTAAAACCTTTTTTTATCGTTGTCAGCGAAATTCCCTATGAGCTGAATTTTATAATTGGTAACTCTAAAATTGGGGATATTGGATTCTTTGAGATAATCATCAATTAGTTGTGTTAGTTTCTCGTCATAATAGTCTTCAATTTTGTCGTCATCTATGGAATATAAGTGATGATGTTGTTCTGTTATGGCGTCAAATCTGGCAATATTATTATCTGTATTTACTTTTGTGATGATTTTAAGTTTAACAAAAGTATCTAATATATTATATATGGTTCCGACTGCGATATTAGAATGACCTTTTTGAACTACTTCGATTATCTGATCTGCCGTTGGGTGACTATTCGTATTTATTAACGCTTCCAAAACAGCGATTCTTTGAGGCGTAATACGCAATCCGGCATCTTTTATTTTTTGCTTAATATTTTTTTCTTTCATAGTAAATCTTTTAATAAAGAATAATTCTTAAATAAGAATAATTAAATATAAGTAATTTTTTTGGCGTGTGCAAATATTTAATAAACGAATTACATTAATGAAATTTTTTATGATAGGTAAACTTACCCGAACATAACGAGTATGATTTCCAATCTTTTTGAATTAGTGAATTTATTTTCTTATATTTCAATCATTATAAAATATTAAATTTTATTTTAGAATTTTAAGTTATAGTGTATCTTTACTAAAAATTAGAAAGGAATAAAATGTTCTTTAAAATCAATTTATATTTTTACTTATTGAGTGTTTTTTTATTAAGTAATGTTTACTCAATAGAACCAGATACACTCTGGACCAATACTTATGGTGGGATGTACAAAGATCAAGGGTTGAATATATTACAGACAAAAGATAATGGCTATTTATGGACTGGTTTAATGACAGCTTCTGAAAATAATTCGGAAGATGTTTGTCTTGTGAAAATCGACTCATTAGGGAGTATCCTCTGGGAAAAAACTTATGGTGGATATTTAACAGACAAGGGTGTTATTCTTCTTAATAGCCATTCTAATGGTTATCTAATTGTAGGGTATTCTCAGTCTTTTGGCATGGGTGGTTCCGATGTTTGGATAATCAAAACTAATTCCTTCGGTGACACTTTATGGACAAAAACATATGGAGGTGCTGAAGATGATTTTATTTTTTCCGCCCAAAGATCAGGTGATGAGTATATTTTGGCAGGTTTTACCCATTCATTTGGATACGGTAAAGGAGATGTATGGGTTATAAAAATTGATTCTATAGGGAATGTAATTTGGGATAAAACCTTTGGAGGAGCCCAAAATGACGAAGCTCGTTCGATAAGCACAACCTTTGATGGAGGATATATCGTTACTGGCTACACAAAATCTATTGATATTGGAAATCGCGATATTTGGTTACTTAAACTAAATAAATCTGGTGATACACTATGGACAAAGACGTATGGCGGAATAGATTTGGAATCGGGTATAACGGTCGTTCAAACCAAGGATAATGGATATCTCATAGAAGGTTATACAGAATCATTTGGAAACGGTGGAAGAGATTTATGGTTAATTAAAACTAATGAAAACGGGGATATGATTTGGTCGAAAACCTATGGTGGATATGCAGATGATTATGGACATAAAATGGAGAAAACAAAAGATAATGGTTTTTTAATTACCGGTTTTACAGAATCATCCGGAAATGGCGGAAAGGATTTTTGGATAATAAAAATTGATAGTACCGGAAAAGAATTATGGAATAAAACGTTGGGTGGAAGTTATGATGATTATGGCCAATATGCTCATCAGTGTCAAGATGGTAGTTTTATTGCAATAGGCATAACAAATTCATTTGGTAATGGAGATGAAGATGCTTGGATTATTAAATTATCAAATGATGAAATATCATTTACCGATGCTCCAATTATTGCTGGTATTACTGATGTTCCTCAAGATCAAGGCGGCTGGGTAAATATTAACTTCTATCGGAGCATATATGATACAGATACATTGATTTCACAGGAAGGTCTATCAAAAATCCAATCACTTTGTTTCTATACTGTGGAATTAAATGATAGAAACGGGTGGATTGCTGCTACTAGTTTGGGTGCGTATGGAAAATCTCAATATTCTGCTTTGGTGCATACGACTAAAGATTCATCTTCAGAAGATAATGGACTTATTGAATTTAGAGTTATTGTTTCTGTGGACGAAGGTAATTATGCAAGTGATATCCAAATGGGATATTCTGTGGACAATTTAGTGCCAGAAATTCCGCAAGGCCTAAAGGCGATAGTGCTTGATAATAAAACAATAAAGCTTTCCTGGCAACCTTCAATTGATGCTGATTTCTGTTATTTTAATATTTATAGAATAGAGAATGATGATCTTTATCCGGTAAATTCCAATCCATATTTCCAAACAATTGATACTACTTTTATTGATGAGCAAATAGAATTAGATCAAGCATATTATTATTACATTACTGCATTAGATTTTTCGGGGAATGAAAGTTACTATTCAGAAAAAGTCTTTATTGAAATAACTAATATTAACTCTAAACATTTTGAAAAACCAAGCGAATTTAGACTAGATCAAAATTTCCCTAATCCTTTCAATCCTACAACAAAAATCACTTATAGAATTCCGAAACGGATTCATGTTAGATTAATTATTTATGATTTATTAGGTAATGAAATCATTGCATTAGTAGATAAGTTACAAGATATAGGTAGATATGATGTTAATTGGAATGGATTAGATAAGCATGGTAAAAAAGTCGGTTCGGGATTTTATATATTTAAATTGCAAGCTAGTGACTACAATGTTGCCAAAAAGATGTTATTGATCAAATAGTATTGGTCAAGCTTATATTAAAATCGGCAGATAACGAGATAAGGCTAATATCAAGTTAAATTCAGATCGATGGGATTTCTGAAATTAGGATGAAATTTGACCTTAGTATTCATTGTGTGAGAGCTGATCATATCTGGTGTAAATTTTTGCCTGCTTTTACTGATTACTATCATTTAGAGTCTGAAAGGAGAGATAATGATTAAAGTTGACGTAACACAGTTATCTATTGATGTGGTTGATCTGTGGATGAACCGTTGGCTGTTGTTGACGGCAGGCACCTTTGATGACTGCAATATGATGACCGTAGCTTGGGGTAGTATCGGCTGTATGTGGGGAAAACCCTTTGCCCAAATTGTCGTGAGACCTCAACGATATACACACGAGTATACCGAGCGATATGACTCATTCACTCTGTGCTCTTTCTCGAAAAAATACCGCAAAGATTTAAAGACACTTGGCACACTGTCCGGGCGGGATAGTGACAAGTTAAGCAGAACAAAGCTGACGTTGTGCGAATCAATGAAAGTATCAGCCCCATCCTATAATGAAGCATCCTTGATACTTGAATGTCGCAAAATCTATGTCCAGGATATTGATCCTAAGGGATTCATTGACAATAGTATCCAGGATACCTATCCGGAAAAAGACTATCACACAGCCTATTTCGGGGAAATTATAGCTGCATTTATAGAAGAATAAAAGCATGAAACCCATTGCAATGGATATCGCTATTGTGTCTTTGTTGATTTCTACAATAGTATTTTAAAAGCAGAATCGGAGATAATAAATGAAGAATCTAATCTCCAAAATATTTATTACATTAATATTTATTATTATTGTATCGTGCAGCTCACTTAATGATAGTATGGATGAGCAGTATATCAATATCCATATGCATTATGGTTTTCAAAATGAAGTCAATACTTTCACAGATAAATTAACAAAAGACCTGGTCTTAGATGGAACAATCACTGTAGATTTTTCTTTTACAACAGAAGAACAATTCCGCATTGAAGAGATGATTTATCTTTACAATTTTTATAGCTTATCAGACTCAATCCGATATATACCCATTGATTCAATTTCAGCTGTAGAGTCCCCAAATCCTGGAATTCAATTCTTGAGGGTGAAACACAATGATAAAGATAAAATTGTATATTGGAGCTATCCTTTACCAAATAATAATGAAGGTAAATCGATATTGGAAATTTATAATTTTATTAGAGAAATAATAGAATCTAAACCAGTATATCAAAATTTACCTGAGTCCAAAGGAGGGTATCTGTAACAATTTGAATGATACATTCAATAAAATACTAAAGCCCTTGCCGCGGACATCGCTATTGCAAGATTCTATGTTAGACTTTCTTAGTATTAACATATATATTGAATGAAATCAACAAATATATCAGCAGGAATAAAACTGTGAATATCAAAAGTGAACAATTATTCACCAAAGCAAGGCCAAAGAGTATACCTGGAAAAATAATACAATTCCCATTAACCAGGATAATTATAGTACCTCTTTTCTTTGTACCGTTGTTTATCTTAAATAAGATAGTTGCAAAAAATATCATACAACCTTCTCCAGAGCCATATGCAACATTATTAGGTTATATTCAAGTCATTCTATTCTTTTCCCTATTTGTGATAGTTTACCGTTTATAAGCCAGATATATAGAAAAACGAAAAGCATACGAAATAACTCTAAAAAGTAGTTTTAGAGAATTTGGATTGGGATTCATTATTGGAGCGGGCTTAGTAAACATTATAGTTATAATATTAAGTGTATTGGGTCATTATAAGATTGATAGTTTTAATTCTTGGGAAATTATAATAGGTAGTTTCTTTACATTTGTAATGTTAGCATTTATTGAAGAGCTATTTTTTCGTGTAATTATTTTTAAACTTACCGAGGAATTATTAGGTAGTTGGATAGCAATATTTATACAGGCAATTATATTTGGTTTTGCTCATTCTCTAAACGAAAATAGTACATTATTTACTTCATTCGCAGTTGTGATTGGAGCAAGTATTTTATATGTTGCTGCTTATATGTATACTCGGAGGATATGGCTTGTATTGGGCATTCATATGAGCTGGAATTACTTTCAGGCAGGGATTTTTGGTATGCCTAATTCAGGGCAGTCATTTGATAGTTGGATAAATCCAAAAATAATCGGCCCTGAATGGATAACAGGTGGAAACTTTGGTATTGAAGTCTCTTTAATAGCGATTTTATTGGGACTTACTGTGGATTTATTTGTGTTAATAAGAGCCATTAACAAAAATCAAATTGTATTACCAATTTGGAAAAGAAAATTAACCCGAGAAAAGATTTGATATAAAGTAGAAATGAAACCTAACGAATAGGCTTCGCACCTGTTCGTGTATGCGTCCAGCTCTTTGGTATTATTGATGTTAATTTATGCGTTTGTTTCAGCTGATATCCAATCCAATCCGGATTCATGCGGATTTTTAGGTATGGTTGAAGTTTCGGCTAATATGATGCAGCAGGATTTTGTGTTTTCAGGGAAATAATTAGCACAAATAACAATTTATTCATTTTATATGGTCTATTGAGAGGAATGCGATATGAATAAATTATGGATAATACACGTTTGTTTGTACTGGTTTTTCTCTGTTTTGAATGCCCAGGTTGCTACTACAATTGAAGATTTTTTCCTGCCGGGTTCACAACCTTTGGAATCAGGCAATTTGTCAACACCTGCATCCTGCAGCTGCCACCAATTTAACAGTAACTTTGATGCCTATTTTGGTTGGCAAGGATCTATGATGGGTCAGGCAATGCGGGATCAGTTATTCATTGCTACAATGTCTATTGCCATACAGGATGCTGATTCCAGTGGTGAATTGTGTTTACGTTGTCATACGCCTACCGGCTGGCTTTCCGGCAGGTCAGACCCACCCGATGGTTCAGCATTAATAGAGGAAGATTATACCGGAGTCAATTGTCTGTTTTGTCATCGTATGGTAATGCCGTCTGAGGTTGATGAAAATCCATTTCCGGATGACCCGGGTTATACAAACCCTGATTACACAAGTACGAACTTCTCAACCTACCATGCGGACAGTGTTTATATTACAGATTTTATCAGTGCACATATTCCACCAACCACAGCCAATGGGATGTTTGTGGTTACCAGTGATGATGAGCGAAGAGGGCCTTATTCCGATCCGGCTAATCCCAATCATGGATATTATTATTCTCATTTCCATAAAATATCTGATAACTGTGGCACTTGCCACGATGTGAGTAATCCGGTTTATTCTCGTAATAGTGACGGTAGTTATTCGTTAAATACACTTGGGGAGCCCGCACCGGATTTTAGTCCCTATGAATTGTTTCCGGTAGAAAGAACCTTCAGTGAATGGAAAATGAGTGCTTATAACACTCCGGAGGGCATTTCCGGAACAGCTTTTGGCGGCAATAAAACTTCAGTTTCCACTTGCCAGGACTGTCACATGGCAGATGTTACCGGAAAAGGGGCATCGCGTGGAAACGCACCCATACGTAACGATTTAGGCTTGCATGATTTTACCGGCGGAAACACCTTTATGCCGCTGGTTATAAAAGCACAACACCCATTAACAACAAACGCAATAGCACTCGATTCGACCGTAAATAAAGCAACTTGGATGCTCCGGCACGCGGCCACGATGGAACTGACCGTCACCGACACTGATTTAGAAGTACGCATTCAGAACGAGACCGGTCATAAACTACCTTCCGGTTATCCGGAAGGTCGCCGTATATGGATAAATGTTCAGGCTTTCGATGAGACGGCACAACTTATATTTGAATCAGGAAATTATAATCCGGATACAGCCGTGCTAACACACGATCCACACATAAAAGTTTATGAAATTAAACCGGGCATTTCCAAAGCGCTTGCCGCATTATTGGGTAAAACCGCCGTACCTTCATTTCATTTTGTTTTAAACGATACGATCTATAGCGATAACCGCATTCCGCCAAGAGGGTTTACGAATGTCAATTTTGAAGAAATCCAATCCCCTCCGGTAGCTTATCCTTATGCGGATGAACAATTTTGGGATATCACACATTATACATTGCCAGAAAACCGTAAATCGGTTATTGTGACGCTTTACTATCAAACCACCAGCAAAGAATATGTGGAATTTTTAAGAGACGAAAACAGTACAGATAGTAATGGACAGGAGATGTATACACTTTGGGAACAGAACGGTAAATCCATGCCAGTGGCAATGATACAGAAATCATGGGAAGATGTGCCTTCAAAGCTTTTTACACAGAATTCGGAAAACAGCTTAAGTCGGATATCAAGCCTGAGAATCTATGGTCCAAATCCATTTAATAGTCAAATTAAGTTTGAATATATGATTGCTAAAAATGGACCGGTAAAAATTACTGTATTTAGTATTTCAGGTAAAAAAGTAGCGGAACTAATAGACCATTATCATTCAAAAGGAAAATATTCTATTAATTGGAGTGCTGATAATTTTTCAAGCGGTACTTATTTTGTTCGATTTAATACACTAGATGTAAATGACATTCAAAAAGTAATTTTGCTAAAATAGTATCTAATTTAGTCACTATTTACCGGATATCCGCGGCATTTAAAAGGGAGTAAATACGTCCTGATTAAGACAGTTTTGTTAATCTGGAGGGGTTTATTAACATGCTACTGTTTATCGCTTCTTTGTTCATTTGATATCCACTTTGTTATTTTAAGTATTTTTTAAAAAAAGCATCCATGTAATATTGACAGTATTCATTTACTTCTTTTGCCAAATCCATCGTATGCGGCCATCCTTTTAATTTATGATATTCAGCGGGAACACCGGCTTTGTCAAGCCACTTCTTTAATGAATCAGATTGACTGTAGGGAACCAGGGCGTCAATAGTTCCCTGAAAAATAAGTGTCGGCGGATCGTCGGATGTAATATAAGTATTGGGAGAAGCTTTGCGGTAAAGCGCGGGATCTTCTTCATAGGATTTTCCGAGAAATTGTTTAGGAGAGTTTTGTTCCCGGGCGTAAGCAGTGGATAAATCGGCTGGTCCATATAGATCAACAACAGCTTGTACACGATTATTGACGGTATCGGCACATTCTTTATTAAATTCGGCGATGTCCGCTGAATAACCGACCATCATGGCGAGATGTCCGCCGGCTGAACCACCGATTACAGCAATTTTATCCGGATTAATCATAAATTCCTGTGCGTGGCTGCGTATCCAGCGAACAGCACATTTTACATCTAAAACCGCGGCAGGGAAAAGGGCTTCTTTGGTAAAACGATAAGCAACGGTGGCGGTGACATATCCCTTTTTAGCATAATCGATCAGATAGCGCAAATAATCCTGTTTATCACCTTTTTTCCAACCGCCGCCATGGATAAAAATTAGTACAGGCGCCGGTTCTTTCAGACTTTTTAGTCGATAGATGTCTAACTTTAAGGGACGGCTTTTTGTCTCTTTATAAACAATATCTTTGTATTCTATAATATCATCCGGTACAAGTGGCTTTTTATCCAGCAAATCCAGAAGACCTACAAAATAGGCGGCTTTTAATAAAAACTCATTAGGGTAACCGGATGGCGGTTTAGGAGAACCGTTTTCATTGAACTTATTTGAGCAACCGTTAAAGACTATCAATATATAAAGTAATGTTATAATAGTTACTTTTTTCAAGTTGAGTCCCTTCTATTTTGTTAATGGCATCGCAGTAGTTAACATACCATTTACGATCGTATCTCCCAGGTTTTTTCCGTAAAAACTGACACTGGCCTCGTAACCGCTTTTATTGTATTCATTTTCACTTAATATATAGCTGATCCATTGATTGGCCAAGCCGCCAATTACCGGGTATTGAATTCCTGATTGAGTTAACTCTTTTTTAATATTCAGGCCAAGTTCAGCGATCAATTCCCCGGGTGCGCCAACTAACAACAAGTCTCCGAGTCGTAAGGCGGAAATGGATGTCTTTGTGGGAAATACCTGATTAAGGAGGATGTATATTTTTTCTTCATCCAATCCGTATTCTTTGCCCCCGGTTTCCATAAACAGCGGATGTGGTTCCTTTTCCGGCAAATTAATAATTTGGTAGTTATATTCAAACTTGATATTTACTTTAGGTTGGATGGCATTGTATAGTTTAACGACATTAATGGCAATTTCCCTTCCATAATTCTCAGCTTGCTCATAATGACTGCCGGCGCGCTTTGAAATAACTGATTGATCTCCTTCGGCGCCGTTATAGTACATAGCGATAACGCCGTTGCCAATCCAAGATTCAAGTTCACGCTGCATGTAGCCGGGCCAACCGGCAGAGACGAACATATCTTTATCGCCCATAATCGTTGGATGCGCTGTCCAATTGACTAATACAGCAAGCGGCTGTCCATTTCCCAGGTCGATGCGTGTTACGGTCAAATCAGTATCAACATAGGGATTATCGCGGCGGTTACGGTTGAGCTCATTCAATTTCATTTTTTTTGTACCAATTTTTACCGGCTGCAGGTCTTTATCAGCTTGTTTAATTAATAAGGATAGAGATTCTACAACATATTCCAATAGTTTTGGTTGAAAAATTCCGATTGGGGCCATGTTAAAAATATTTTTATCATTCAAGGCAAACATTTCAAGGCTGGTATGCGTGTGGCTCGGCAGTAGAAGAATATTTTCTTCTGTCCATCGTTTTTGATTTATTCTTTCAATAATCTGAGGTTTTACATTTGGAGGAAAACCAAGTATATCCATCGTTATAACGGCATAGTGTTTAATTCCATCATCCAATATCAAGACTTTTGCTCTAATATTGTCGTGAATGCCTTCGGCAGGTTTGCTCATGCGGGCGCCATAACCACCCAGTGTATATTTTATTTCAAGCGGGGGAGTAATAATAATTTCTTTAGCCTGAGCTTTTATAGTAGCAGCAGATATTAGATGGGATGTTGCAAGAACGAGAAAAAACGGTACTATGAGTATTTTAAAATAGTTCATGAAGTCTCCTTCACTTATAAAAATAAATGAGTTTATTTTGGTGATGTAATTAAAAAGTTATGGTTATATGTCTTTTCCTATGAGTAAATATATTTAATAACGTTTTTGCCACAGATTAACACGGAATTTCACGGATTAAATTATGAAATTGTTATCTAAAGCTGTTGTCCGAACCCTGAACGAAAAATTCGGATGTTTTTATTTTCGTTTCTCCATCTCTGGTGTAAACCATTATAAGGAGCTCTTTAAAAACTTTATTTTCAATATGTTGCAGCTTCATCAGTCGATTAAAAGGGAGAAAGAAATTTTATGCTTTTCGTTTAAATACCAAAATGAGAATTTAATAGATAATTTTTTAACTCGACATCTAATTTTTTTCGTGTTTAATCTGTGTGAATCCGTGGCTGGATTCTTAATTACCCACACTATTTGACATAGAGCCAAAATTATCTTAAAAAATGAATACTATAAAGTTATAAAATTTTTGCATTTTATCATAATTTAATCTTTATTGTGAAGCAAGATAACAGCCAAGTCCTCTTTTTTTGTCAATTATAATATTAGTTTTTCTATTAAAACCTAAATATTTGCTAAGCGAGGTGGGAGTTCATTAGTGTTTGAGCATATTAAAAGTAAATATTCTTTGTAATTACTCTTGCTTTCTATAATTTATAAAATTATATTATGTGTGCACATATAACACAGGTATAATATTATGAATATAACTTTATCTGCTGATGAAAAATTAATTGAGAAAGCCAGAGATTATGCGAATAAGCATAACACTACTTTAAATAGTCTAATTAGAAATTATTTAAAAAATATAGTTAACGAAACGGATATTGAAAATACCATGGCAGAATTTGAATTAATAGCGGTTAATTATGGTGGTAATTCTAAAAACGTTTCTTTAAGTAAACGCGAAAAAATATATCAGCGGAGTTAAAAAATGATAGATAAAATTTTTATCGATACGGATATCATTGTAACTGCCAATGATAAAAATGACTATCAAAAGCAAATGAAGGCTATTGAAATAATCAAAAAGCTGATGAAAAATGGAAATGGAGTGATCTCCACGCAGGTGCTACAAGAGTATGCTTTCCTTGCAACACAGAAATTGAACCAACCTAATAATGCTATCCTGCGACAGTTAAAAATGTTGGAAGCATTTGAGGTTGTCAATCAAACATCCATGCAGGTGCAAAGGGCAGTTGAAATTATGCAGCTTTACCAAATAAAATTTGGAAATGCGGTTATTATCAGCAATGCCGAGCAGGCAAATTGTTTGGAAATTTTATCGCAAAACATTAAAACCGGACCGTTCTATTCGGGAATTAAAATTAGTAATCCTTTGGTGAGCTAACAATAGAATTTTGATTTATTATTAGTTTATTAATTTTGTTGAATAATATCCATTTTCATCTGTATAATGGTAAAACATCATTTTGGAGAAACGATGACAGATGAACGACAAGCTATTGTGGCTTGTAAGGCTGGCAATACGGAAAATTTTCGTTTTATTGTGGATAAATATAAGACACGCGCCTATCAGGCAGCATATTATTATACGGGAAACCGTGAAGATGCTTTAGATATTTCTCAGGAGGCATTTTACAGAGCATTCAGATCGATTAAGCGCTTTGATATTACAAAAAACTTTTACACCTGGTTTTATAAAATCTTGAAAAACCTTTGTATTAATTTTATTCACAGTAAAAAAAGCAGACGAATTTATTACGAAAATTCAAATAAAAATACTTTCACTTCTGAGATAACTTCTTCTGACGATAATCCGCAAGTGCAGCTTGAGAAGAAAGAGCGGTCCCAATTACTGAAAAAGGCTTTAGATGAGTTAAAGAACAAAGATAAAGATATTATAATTTTAAAAGATTTTCAGGATTTAAGTTACGCTGAAATTGCAGAGGTATTGAATATTCCGGCCGGCAGTGTAATGTCCCGTTTATATTATGCAAGGAAAAAATTAGTAAAAAAACTGGAGTTTTTAAATGAATAATAAATTGAGCTGTAAAGAAGCTCGAATTTTAATGATGGGACTGATCGACAACGAATTGTCAAACGATAATAAGTTAGTAGTAATGGAGCATATCAATAGTTGCTCCGCCTGTCAAACCCAATTTGATTCATTCAACAAATTAAAAGAAGAAGAAATAATAATGAATGATTTGCCGCTATCGGAAGAGATATTTGATGAATATTGGACGCATGTATATAACCGCATTGAAAGGGCAACGGGATGGGTCATTCTTTCAATTGGAACGATTATAACGCTGACTTATGCCGCCTATATGATGCTGAAGACTTTTTTCTATGATGAAAGTGAACCAATGGTTTTAAAGTTCGGAGTTGCTTTTCTTGCCATTGGTTTAATTATTGTATTCGTGTCTGTTTTGCGGGAAAAACTGCGCATAAGAAAAAGTGATAAATACAGGAGAATATTAAGATGATATGTACCACAGCAATTGATATCCCCGAGAAAAAGATCGTAAAAACGCTCGGAGTTGTAGAAGGAAATACTATTCGTGCCCGAAATATTGGTCGGGATATTTTAGCTGTTTTTAAGAACCTTATTGGGGGTGAAATTGAAGAGTATACTAAACTGATGGGAGAATCACGGGAACAGGCTTTCGATCGTATGATAAGTGAAGCGGAAAAATTAGGCGCCGATGGAATTGTAGGTATTCGCATATCAACCTCCTATATTATGGCGAATGCCGCCGAAATATTAGTATATGGCACTGCAGTAATCTTTAAAGAGTAAAAATGCTGCAAAAGTTCGGGCATTTCGGACAGTTTGGTCCTCAAACCGAAATCTATTTCAAATTTTAAAAGATAGTCTCCTTTTATACTAAAATAAATGAAAAAAATCACTTGACAGATTCTCTTTAAACTATTAAGTTATTGAAACAAACTATTTCAATGTGTTTCAAATTGAAACGTAGGGGTAAAATGAAACTATCAAATGATAATTTAACACAAGTAATATTGGATTCACTCGGAGAAGGTCTTTTTACAGTAGATCAATATTTTCAGATAAACAGTTTTAATAAAGCGGCTGAAAAGATCCTTGGTGTGGATCGAAATGAGGTAATAGGAGATTTTTGTAAAAATGTTTTCAAGTCACCGCGATGTTATGGCGATTGTCCGATCGGGAAGGTTCTGGAAAGCGGAGAATTGGTTAATGATCTGGAAAGTGAATTTGAAACAATGGATAGGAAGAAAATCCCTGTAAGATTAAATGCATCTATTTTGAAAGATGAATCAGAAACACCTATTGGCGGCGTTGTCTCTTTTCGTGATCTTTCCTATCTTGAGTCTATCCAAAAAAATCTTGTTACATCATCTCAATTCTTTGGCATTGTCGGTCAGCATAAATCTATGGTAGAGATATTTAACCTTATTGAAGAGGTTGCGGATTCTGAATCCAGTATATTGATTACCGGGGAGTCCGGTACGGGAAAGGAGATGATAGCTGACGCCATACACAAGTCAAGCCAATGTTCTTCCGGTCCATATATAAAAGTAAATTGTTCTGTTTTTCCCCCAAATTTATTGGCAAGTGAGTTATTCGGGCATGTTAAAGGTTCCTTTACGGATGCATACCGTGATCGTATCGGACGTTTCGAAATGGCTGACAAAGGCACGTTGTTTTTGGATGAAATTGCTGAAATGTCATTACAGATGCAGGTACAGCTATTAAGAGTCTTGCAAGAAGGAACTTTTGAGAGAATTGGTGAATCCAGGACACGAAAAGTGAAATTACGGGTGATAGCGGCTACCAATAAAGATATTCATAAAGAAATGAAAGAAGGCCGTTTTAGAGAAGATTTGTTTTATCGTTTAAATGTAATTCCTATCCATCTGCCGCCTTTACGGGAAAGAAGGTGTGATATTGCCCATTTGGTACAGCATTTTATTAACAAATATTCATTGATCTCAGGGAAGAATATTAAGGAAGTCGATGATGAAGCTATGGATATTATAATAAGTAATGACTGGGCGGGAAATGTACGGGAGTTAGAAAATACAATAGAATATGCTTTTGCACGGACAAAAGATACCATTATCCATGCTTCAAAACTACCGCCTAATGTTCGCCTTAAAGTCGAATATATGAGTAATAAAAATCGGGATATATCTCATTTTAAGGATGATAATGAGTATGGCCGTATCAAAGCATTGCTTGAGGAACATCAATGGAATCGATCCCGAGTTGCCAGAGAAATAGGAATCGGAAGGACAACACTTTGGCGGAAAATGAAGGCGCTTGGATTGGAGTATTAAATTTTTATGTTTCAAAGGGAACAGTATGTTCCTTTTGATTACTAATAGGTAACGTAAATAATAATAATTAGTTATCGATTATATGTTTCATGGATGAAACAATATTAAAGATTTTCGAAAAAAATGATTTAGATTGTTTAGCAATCTGGCCATAAGTGAAAATAACCACGATATTTTTTGTATAAATGTAAGGTAAGGCAGTAATAGCAAGCATTTACTCAATTCATCATAAATTAAACATAAAAGATATTACAACCGTTTTTTTATAAATATTCAAATTATTTCTATTGTTACAAATCTGGTGTGATATTTGCATGGAATGGCAGCAGAGGAGAATTATGTCAGAAATGTTAGGAAATCGTTATTTTATAGCGAGACAATATGATAAGGCTGCTGACCAGTTAGAAGAAGCGCTAAAGAAATCAAGTGATCCGGTAAAAGTACAGAAAAAATTAATTATCTGTTATATTCAAGCCGGCCAGGTCGATAAAGCGCTGCGTATTTTCTTTGAATTGGTTTCAATAG
>JAUVIB010000016.1 GCA_030592985.1 Calditrichaceae bacterium
GCCCGGGATCTCATTAAAAGATTTCAAAAAAAATATCACTTAAATGGATAATCAATCAAATGAAACAACTATATTTAAAAACTCCCTATGAATGGAGAGAATGGTTAAATAATAATCACGATAAAGAAAGGGAGTTATGGTTGGTCTTTTTCAAAAAAGATAGCGGAGAACCTTCTATTGAATATGAGTCAGCAGTTGAAGAAGCTTTATGTTTCGGATGGATTGATAGTATTATTAAAAAAATCGATGATGTTAAATTTGCCCGGAAATTTACACCGAGAAAAGATAACAATAATTGGTCAGAACTCAACAAAAAACGTGTTGCCAGGTTGATTGAAGACAAGCGGATGACCGAGATTGGTATGGCAAAAATAGAAAAAGCAAAGTGTAATGGTCATTGGGATAAACAAGACAGACCAAATATTCAATTTAATACTCCAAAAATATTTCAGGTAGCATTAGACCGGAATAGAAAAGCGAAAGAGAATTATGAGAAATTGGCGCCAACCTATCAAAAGCAATATATCGGTTGGATAGTAGTTGCCAAACGTCAGGAAACAAAAGAAAAACGAATCAAAGAATCAATAGAACTACTGGTAAAAGGTAAAAAACTTGGATTAAAATAAACAATAGGTTGCAATATGTCTGGATTTTTATAACCATTTATTGGTTTGTAAAAAAAATGCTGCATAACATAGCTTTTAGAGCAGACAAGCTTTCGCTAAGGTCGAGCTTGCAGTTTTAAAATTGTTAGCAAGCCTACATATAAATAATGTAATTAAATTCTAAAACGATAGGAGGAACATCATGAATACAGGTGAGAGGTTGTCAGACTTTAATCATCCCGCTATCCAGGAAAAAGCAAAGGAACTGGCATCCGAAAAATCAACCTTGATAGACAAGGTCGAAAGCTTTTTTAGTTACGTGCGAGATGAAATTCAATTCGGTTTTCCACCAAAATGGGATCAGGTAAAGGCTTCAGAAACACTTCAGTACGGATTAGGCTATTGTAATACAAAAGCTACATTATTTCGTGCTTTATGCAAAGCCATCGAAATCCCGGCTCGGATCCATACAGGCCTCATTGAAATTAAGATTATGCATGGTATTTTCCCATCATTTGCTTTCCCCTTCATGCCAAGTTCAGGAGGACATTCATGGATGGAAATTGAAATAAAAGGGAAGTGGAAACCGATTGATTCCTATATTAATGATAAACCATTCTATAACGGAGCATTAAAGCGGCTTCAGGAAAGTGGGAAAACCACATCATTCTCAATATCGCTGGCCAAGGGGGTGAGCAGCTGTGAGTTCAACTTTGGTGAAAAGGGATTTGTTCATATGGGGGCAGTAGTTGAAGACCACGGAACATGGGATGATTATTCAGAGTATATGTCGTCTGAAAAATACCTTAGTATGGACAGAATGCAGCTTATGTCCTATCCAATATTAGCAAAGATGAGTAATCGAAATATTGCGAGGATTCGTATTTAATTCTTGGGAAGGCTTGCTATTAATTTGCTGAAGCGGACACCGGATTCAGCGCGAAATCCATTTTACGGTATAACTGGCGCCGTTTAGTTCAAGTCTGTTATACGCTTGGTTAAAAATAATTTTATCAAGATTATTATTCTATGTATAAAAAAAAATAGTAACAATTGTATTTATTCTATTAAATCGGGATGATTGATACAATGTCTACACAAAGCATATTGCAAGTTTTAAAAACGATATAGTGAATAAACAAGATAACCATCACTTAAATTCTTGAGAGATCATAATTGTAAATCAATGATTAATAATAATTGTGGAGACCAGATACCACAAAATAAAAAACGGGGCGTTCCTGAAAAGCCTTATGAGTAGGGAAAATAGAAGGAGAAGAATTATGAATTGGTATTTAGCAGTATTAAAAAATTACGCTGGATTCAGCGGAAGAGCAAGGAGAAGGGAATATTGGATGTTTGCATTATTCAATCTAATTTTTCTCATTGTTGCAATGATTCTTGACAATGTATTAGGAACAGCAATTGAAGGAATTGGATATGGCTTGTTCTATTTCTTATATACTTTAGCTGTTTTAATTCCTGGACTCGCAGTTTCAGTTAGAAGGCTTCATGATATTGGGAAGAGTGGATGGATGATTTTAATTGTCTTAATTCCAATAATTGGTTGGATTTGGCTTTTAGTTCTTATGTTTATAGATAGTAAGCCCGGAAAAAATCAATATGGTCCCAATCCGAAAGAAATACCTGCCAATTAAAAAGTATTTCACAAAGCTGGCTTACTCATACTTTAAACCGTTATTATGTAAGTTTTTGGTTTTATCGACTGATCCCCGCGGTGAACTCGGAATGCAAACGTGTTCTGAGTTCACCGTCTCATGAAGTGTATTTTGGTGCTTGTGTCCGCTTAACCGCAGTTTGTTAGAAAGAGAGAAATATAAACATGGCTCATAACACAATCAAATCTGATTATGCAAAGTTAGCAGAAAGATTGAATCGTTTTCCTCAGGGCGCCCCCCCTTCTGAGCTATTATTCAAAATCTTGAAAATGCTTTTTAGTAAGGAAGAAGCCCAATTGGTCTCACTCATGCCAATTAAACCCTTCACAGCGAAAAAAGCCAGCCGTATCTGGAAAATGGACATTAACAGCACTCAAAAGGTGTTGGATAAATTGGCTGGTCGTGCTATCCTGGTTGATATGGAACAGAATGGAGAGTCTGTTTATGCTCTACCGCCCCCGATGGCGGGTTTTTTCGAGTTTTCCTTAATGCGAGTACGGGATGACATTGATCAGAAGGTATTGAGCGAACTGTTTTATCAATACATGAATGTGGAAGAAGATTTCATCAAAGAGCTATTCACCCAAGGTCAAACGCGGTTGGGGCGTACCTTTGTGCATGAACCAGCTTTATCTGAAGAAAATGCACTGCATGTTCTGGATTATGAGCGGGCTTCTGAAGTTATACATAACGCTGCTCACCGAGGTGTGGGAATCTGCTATTGCCGTCATAAGATGGATCATTTGGGAAAAGCTTGCAAAGCTCCGCAGGAAATATGCATGACATTTAACAACACCGCTGCGTCGCTTATGAACACAATCTGGTTCAGTTCGGAGAAAACGTACGAGAGAGAGTATGTTTTATTTGCAACTGCTGTGGGTGCTGCTGTGAGGCTATGATTGCGGCCCGCCGTTTTGCAATTCTGAATCCTATTCATACAACCAACTTTATTCCGGTTGTGAGTGAATCTGATTGCAACGGATGTGGTAAGTGTGTGACAGCCTGCCCGGTAGAAGCAATGACATTGGTATCTTCAAATGATCCGAACAACCCAAAAATGAAAGTGGCGAAATTGGATGAAGATATCTGTCTGGGATGCGGTGTTTGTGTCAGAGCTTGCTCAAAAGATAGTATTCACTTAGAATCCCGACCGAGCAGAGTTATTACCCCCATGAATGGAACACACAGAGTAGTGTTAATGGCCATTGAACGGGGTAAGCTGCAGAATCTCTTTTTTGACAATCGGGTCTTATGGAATCATCGGGCCATGGCCGGAGTTTTGGGTGTCATTCTGAAACTTCCTCCGGTCAAACAAGCCCTTGCAAGTAAACAGGTGAGATCACGCTATCTGGAAGCTTTGATTAATCATATAGAAAAATAGAGTGCCCAATGCCTAAACAAAAATATTTGAAATGATTATAATTATAATAGATAGTCTCACACACTTCCGCTTATCTGGAACTATACTGGGTATAAATGATATAAAAATTTACTGATTTGTTGATAGGAGTAGAGTATGTCTCATCAGAAAAAGCCTAATATATTATTAATCCTGCCGGACCAGCAGAGACCGGATTCTTTAGGATGTTACGGTAGTGATATTGCAATAACACCTACACTGAACTGGCTATCAGAAACAGGTGTGACCTTTGATAATTGTTACGTGCAGAATCCCTTATGCGTTCCGAGCCGGTATAGTTTATGTACAGGAAGATATCCTCACAGCCTTGGTCTGAAAGCTAACTGGTACCCCCTCCGACAGGAAGAAACCAGTTTTGCGCATCAGATGGGCCGGGCCGGATATGGAACAGCAGCAATCGGGAAGATGCATTATACACCATGGTATGACAACTTTGGGTTTGATGGCCGCATAATTGCTGAGGCAAAATTTCATCAAAATTGTCCGGATGACTATGCCAGATTTCTGAAGAAACATGGATATGATCGGTCCAGGTTATATAATACAAATGCAGAAGAATATAAACAGCGCCTTTCATCCCTCACATCAACTCTGCCTCAGGAATTGCACATTGATAGTTTTGTCGGGCAAAGTGTCTGTGAATACCTGAATCGGGTTGAGGAATCATTTTTTATATTTGCTTCATTTTTAAGTCCTCATAATCCTTATGATCCTCCAAAGCCATATGATGAGCTTTTCAGAAATACCCCTATGCCGGCTCGTAATATGGGTAAGAATGAAGTAAATGAAAAGCCGAAAGAAGCCTATAATTATATTAATAGTAAAGTCCGATGGGGTTTTAAATCAGATGAGATTACAGAAGAACAACGATTAGATATGTGGCGTCATTACTATGCACTGAATACACTCATTGATGATTGGATGAAACAGATAATTAATACTCTTAAATTACGGGGATTATATGAAAATACCATCATTATTTATGCTTCCGATCATGGAGATTTACTGGGTGATCACGGGCTTTATTACAAGCAGTGTTTCTATGAACAAAGTGTAAAAGTTCCTTTGATTATACATAACCCGAAATTATTTAAACCACAGCGAATTGAGGAGAAAGTTGAGCTTATGGATATCTATTCCACAATCTGTGATTTGGGGCAGGCAGATCCGGGTCACGGGTGTCAGGCCACCAGTCTTCTCCCCATTTTGGAGCAAAGGGATCATGATATTCGTGAAGCAGTCTTTAGTGAGAACTATTTCGGCAGAATGGTCCGTTGGGAAGAGTGGAAGATGGTCTACTATCCGGGAAAACCTTATGGTGAAATTTATAATCTCGCTGAGGATCCGGATGAGCAGAATAATCTTTGGGAGAAAATGAATGGATCACCTGAAAAAATGAAAATGAAAGATATCCTCCTTGACTGGGCTTTTACATCAGAAGATCCTCTCCCAATGCCAATCAGACCGGATCATCAGGATTTTACACCGCCTCAATATGAAATGATAGATGGTGGAACCCGGGAATCGCTAAAACAGCCATGGCATCTGCCCGGATATGATGATTTTTACAATACATATGCATTCTCGCTAGATGGAAGAATCAGATAGTATTTGTCTGTAGATAGAATCTCTATTAATCGTCACATTCAGTAGAGGATTTGATAGGGGAGAGGATAAAATCGTTGGTTCTCCGGAAGAACAGGGGGCCTTTTTGAAACAAGATACATATAACAAACATATTTGGTCCGTTCTTCCTGGTCGCATAACTACCATTTTGTGTCAGAATAAAGTCAAATTTTTCTATACTAAGATGCACTTATTTTTCATCGGACGGCGGCTTAAAAGATTTAGACATATGCCGGGTTCTGTGTTTGCGGGATTCACGGTATATTTCAATTTGCTCCGGAGTTAAAATCGCCTCAATTACCTTTCCCATTTTTTCTTTAATTTGTCTGATATTTGCTCGACTCTTCCTGTCTTCCATAAAAAATGGATGTTTTGAAGATGCAAAATTGGGCGCCGATTCTTTCATAATCTGCTCGATTTGTTCGCGTTGCTTATCACTTAAATGTAATAATTTATCCAAGTGTTTAATCCGGCGTGAAAGTATATGATCTTGTCCTTTATCCATCTTGTTTTCCAGTTGTTTTAATTGCTCTTCGCTTAGTAGAGATTTTATTTCCAAGCGGGTAGAATCAAAGACAGTAAATATTTCATTTTGATATTCCTCTTCTAATAGTGCAATCTTTTGAGTCTGGTTTTTAAGTATGTCTGCTATGATTTGGCGCTGTGTTTTATCCGGTTTAATTATACAGAACAAGGCTTCCGTAAATCGTTGGCCGGAATCCATCCTCTGTATTTTCTCAAAACGCTTCTGATGCAGTATGCCGCTGCCTAATACGCCTATGATAATTCCTAAAAAAAGTATGCTAAGGAGAATGATTGATGTTTTTGTAGAAATTTTCATTTTACAACCTCCGAAATCAAGGTATTTAAAGACCAGGTATCTTCAATGGTTATTTGCTGTAATGCCATTGCCTTATCTACCGATAATCCGCCTTGGGAAATGAAATTGGTAGATAGTAATAATAATACCGTAACGACTCCTGCCAGGGCGATTTTTCTAAAAGACAAAATCAAAGAAATATTAAAGTCATCAATTTTTCCGGCTAAATCCTCTTTTTGCATACGGATTTTACGCATTATGCGATCAGCAAAAAAAGGAGAGAATTTTTGCCCGGTCTCCGCTGAAATTGCATTACGAACCCATGTAATCTTCTCTTTTTCCCGAAGTAATTCTTCTGATGACTTTAAAGCAGTTTTAAGTTTTACCTGTTCTTCCTGTGATAGTGGTTCATCAAAAGAGCGGTAAAGTAACTTTTGTAGTTTTTTTTCCATATTTTTATTCCTTTTCATAATTAAAGGACTCCCAAAATATACGGCGCTAATATTTCTTTCAATTTTATCTGTGCCCGTGCCAATCGCGATAAGACAGTGCCGCTTGGTATTTTTAGGATTGTTGCAGTTTCTCTTGTCGAATATCCGTCAATCATTCTTAATACAATTACCGAGCGGTGTTTTGCATTGAGTTTTTGTATGGCAGCATGTACAATTTCTTTTTTTTCATGGTAGCTGTTATTTTCATTATTATCCGCCATATCAATTCCTGCTTCGGATGGGCGACTAAAAAAAAGATTGTGTCTTTTCCTGCGTTTTAGTTCATTAAGAGAAAGATTTATGGCAATCCTGGTAAGGTAAGTCCCGACTGATGATTCCCCGCGAAAGTTATCGATTGAATTGTAAAAGCGGATAAAAACCTCCTGCCCGACATCATCCATTTCCGCACAGTTACCCAGCATACCAATTACAGTTGCTGCCACGATTGATTCATAACGTAGGATGAGCTCCCTGAAAGCAGAATCATTGCCGTTTTTTATCTCTTCAATTATCTGTTCGTCTGTCAATTTTGTCCAGTACCTGTTTTATTATTTAGACAATCGAATTTAATGAATATTCCAATTATGTTTAAATTATTCTTTTAAAGAAACTGTTTTTATATGAGAAAATGACTCCATCACAATAAAATCACTCAATTGCATACAAAAAGGACAAAAAAATACAGCACTTTTAAAACGGGTAAACATGCGCTATGGCTGGGACAGGTAGAAACATGACGCCACAGGCGTAGTGCAAATCCGTAATAAAATACCTTCAGACAATTCCGCTTGTCATACTTAAATGTTTTTAGTATCTTATTTCAATGATTTAAAAAAAGAAAAATGATGGAGAATTAAATAATGAAGATGAAATTACACTGGCAGATTTTTCTTGCCTTGATTATTGGGGTTATATTTGCTTTTATCTCACGTGCATTTGGATTTGAATCCTTGGTTATTGAACAGGTTTCAATTTTAGGAGATATTTTTATCAGGGCGCTCCGTATGGTTATCATCCCGCTTATAGTATCTTCTATTATATCCGGAGTAACCAGTATCGGCGGCAGCAAAAATTTTGGCAGATTAAGCTTAAAAACCATGTCTTATTACCTTTTAACCACGTTGCTTGCTATTCTTACCGGCTTGTTTTTGGTTAACCTGCTGCATCCGGGTGTGGGAGCTCATCTCGGTTTAGAACAAATTCCCGAAAATCTGAATAGCAATGTGGAAAAGTTAGGTGATACTCTAATGGGAATTATCCCGGTTAATCCACTTGCTGTTATGGTTGAAGGAAAGATACTGCCGGTTATTTTCTTTTCATTATTATTCGGATATTTTATAACCAGAACTCAACAGCCATATCAAAAGATATTAACTGATTTTTTTGAAGCGGTTTTTCAGGTCATGATGAAATTAACGCATTTTATTATTCTCTTTACGCCTATCGGTGTTTTCGCCTTAATTGCAAAGATCGTTGCCCAAACGGGAACCGATGTATTTTTACCCTTGGCTGGATATATGCTGACTGTAATTTCAGCCTTATCTATTCACGCCTTTATTACTTTACCTTTAATATTGTATTTTGCCGGTGGTATTAATCCGTTTGCGCATGTAAAAGCAATGAGCGCGGCGCTATTGACGGCATTTTCTACATCTTCTTCTTCCGCGACGCTTCCGCTGACTATGAGTTCTATCGAAGAAAATGCCGGCGTTTCAAATAAAATAAGTAGTTTTGTGCTACCTCTTGGCGCTACGATTAATATGGATGGGACAGCGCTTTATGAGTGTGTTGCTGCTATTTTTATTGCCCAGGTCTACGGTATCGATCTGAGTTTTAGCCAGCAATTTATTGTGGTAATAACTGCACTATTGGCGAGCATCGGAGCCGCGGGAATACCTATGGCCGGATTGGTGATGATGACTATTATTTTAAATGCTGTGGGACTGCCGTTAGAAGGTGTGGGACTTATTTTAGCGGTTGACCGTATTTTGGATATGATGCGCACAGCCGTTAATGTTTGGAGTGATAGCAGCGGTACTGCTTTAATTGCTGTAAGTGAAGGGGAGAAAGGGCTAACGGTTCTACGAAAATAAACTCAAAAAAAGCAGATAGTTTATAAGCCGTCTTGTGCAGATGATAGCTGGTGAAAATTATTTATACTAAGCAAAGATGCTCTGACTCACAAGTGTTTCACATATTGATTGTAAACTCTTATTAGTCAAGTGTTTCTCCTGATCTGTTCGTTGCCTTTTGAGAATAAAATACATCCTCGTTATTCTCGATCCATTCGTTGAGCTTTTGAGAAAGCTGTTCTTTGACCTCTGCATATTGTGGGATATTGGCTATATTTCTCAATTCATGAGGATCATTCTTCAGATCGTAAAGTTCGTCGCCATAACGGATATGTCTGTTAAGTTTGAATTCATGTGTACGAATCATTCTAATTGGATTTACCCAGCGCTGCTTACTGTAATATTGCCCAATTACGAAATCCCGAGCTTTGTATTCTTTTGATCCAATTAGAAGAGGCATAAGTGAGATTCCATGAGACTTCATTGTGGAAAGACCGCAGAAATCACGGATTGTGGGGGCAATGTCAACGTTTACAACATCTATGTCCCTGATGCGACGGGATTGTATGTTACCAAACTTTTGAGGAACGTGTATCATCAAAGGGATGCGCATCATATGTTCGTACATGAATGGTCCTTTATATATTAACTTGTGATTGGTATCCATATCACCATGGTCAGAGGTAATAATGATGATGGTATTGTCCCACTGATCTTGATGTTTCAACTCTTCAAGAATCGCACCTACATTACTATCAAACAGATTTGTTTTGGCACGGTAGCAGTCACGATATTTTTGCCATTCACTACGAGGCATTCTTTCAATGGTTTTCCCCTGATCTTCTAGCATAAACTGTTTCTGAATCGGAGGTTTATCTTTGAATGTTTCGCCTTCGTATGATGGAGGTAAAGGGATATCCTTAACACTTGATCCGGGCTTATGCTTCTTGAATTGGTATATATCATGAGGATTTACCATGGAGACAAACAGAACAAATGGTTTCCCTGATTTGCCTATTTCTCTCAAGAAACGAACGGCATTTTTCTCTGCAATACCATCATTTTGTTTAAACTCTTTCTGATTCCATCCTTTCATAGCAACTTCATTGTTTCCGAGATGCCATTTTCCGAAGTAGCCGGTATAATAGCCAGCTGCTTGTAATTCCGGTGCAATTGTTTGCTGCGCAAGTGGATTGCCACCCGCAGCTCCGATATTTCCCATAACTTTCGTTGCGCTTGGGTAAAATCCCGTCATGAGAGAAGATCGACTGGGTGAGCACTGAGGGGTTGTGCAAAAGGCGCTTTCGAATACAATGCCATTTTTCGCAAATGCATCGAGATGCGGTGTGTGATAGAATGGATCCATGTGCCCCATTGCTTGCCAGTGTTGCTGATCGGAAAAAATGAGCAGGATGTTTGGTTTGATTTTGAGTTCTGATATTTCCTCTCTGCCCGTATGCGGCCACAATACCAGTAACAGTATTGCCGCAGTAAAAACAGCCAGCGCTATAAAACTTCTTTGGAGTATACTATTTTTATTCATATC
The DNA here is from genome assembly GCA_030592985.1 of Calditrichaceae bacterium. Classification (GTDB taxonomy): domain Bacteria; phylum Calditrichota; class Calditrichia; order Calditrichales; family Calditrichaceae; genus JAUVIB01. Next base: position 10,260 of record JAUVIB010000016.1, read on the forward strand.
ATTCTTTCGGTTAACATTTCGTGGATTCAACTAATAAGGTAACACTTCAGTGTGAAAATATTTCATTTCAATTTTTTCCCCAAAACATAACGGGGCGAAATACTATGATCTTAGTATTTGTTTATTGCAAAAAGGCCTTAATATCTTTTCTATAAGGGATGGAGGGTTGAGCACCTTCTTTTGTGACGGAAAGGGCGCCGGCAGCATTGGCAAAACGTACAGCTTCCTCTATGGGTAAACCTTCCGCCAAGGCTACGGCAAATGCCCCATTAAATGTATCGCCGGCTGCTGTTGTATCTATTGCTTTCACGCTAAAACCAGGGATAATTTTCCGGATATTATCTTTTGATAAATAGCATCCTTTTGCACCAAGAGTAATAATTATAGTTTCAATTCCTTTTTCATGGAGACATGCTGTAGCTTGCATAGCCGAATCCGTATTTCTAACAGAAATACCGGTCAAAATCTCTGCTTCTATTTCGTTGGGGGTAATAATGGAAATATTTTTCAATAAATGATCCGGCAATGGTATTGCAGGAGCCGGATTTAATATTGTTTTTACTCCGACAGAAGCTGCAATTTTAGCTGCTTCCACAACTGTTTCCAGTGGTGTTTCTAGTTGCATCAACAGAATATCCGAATTTTCTATCGCATTCCTCGCTTCGTGGATATGGTCCGGAATTAAATTAGCATTGGCTCCCGAAGCTACAGCAATACTATTAGAACCTTGCTCATCAACCATTATAAGAGCGACTCCTGATGGCGCTGTCTCGTCTTTTTTTATGTAGTCAATATTAATACCATCCTTTTTAAAACCTTTTATAGATTGCCTTCCTAAGTCGTCATTCCCAATTCGCGCAATAAAAGTGATATTTCCACCGGCTCTTGCAGCGGCAACTGCCTGATTAGCGCCTTTGCCGCCTGCTGCTGTTGTAAATACACCTCCTAATATTGTTTCTCCCGGTTTGGGAATTCTTGGAGATTTTAGAATCATATCGGTATTTGAACTACCCACCACAACAATCTTATTATTCATTTCCATCCCACACTTTGGTTTTCAATTATCGCTATAATTCAATTATTTTCTACCCAGATTTTGTCTTAAATATCTGCGCATGATTTTGTGAAGGAATTCATCCCAGATTTAAAATTGATTGAAGACTGTTTTTTAGAAAAATTTTATTTATTTCACATAAGATATTTAGTCATGTACATGCTCTTTAAATGATTAAAATTCTTTCTTCATTCCATTGAACAAGAGTTATAATATTATCTCCACCTTTTTCAGAACTTTTATTTTCACCGGTCCCATTAAACCTGACTGTGGCAGAGGTTTGAAACCCATTTCAACCGTTCTCTGCCTTCCTGCTGAGTAAGTGGTTGTTCCACTCCCATATTTAGGAACGAGATGTGTGGGTACCGGCGGTGCTTTTTCCATAGCAGATATTCTATTGATTAACGTATTTGTTATAAAAATTTTGAGATGATTTAATCCCGGCTTTGCCAAATTCGTGATATCCAGGGTTTGCTCACGCATCCAAGTGGTACCTGCTTTAATCCCATTTAACTCTACTTCTGCGATATTACCTACTTTTCCTGGATCAAGAAGCATTACATGTTTGTCAGAGAGATATTCTTCAGGTAAATCAAAACTGATACTATACGTTGCAGTTCCACTAAAATGACGGGTTTTATCATTCTCTGTCCAGGATGAAAGACGTAAAAAAGTAGTATCTAAAATCGTAATATCATTTTCTATAAAAGTGGATTTCCATTCACCGGAGATTGTAAACGGTGAAGGGATATTTTTTACATTTACCGATCCGGAAATATCAGACTGATTGTGTTTTAGGACAACATGATAAATGCCATTTTCATTAGCCAGGGCTTCTATTTTATTCTCTTTTATCTCTGTAATTTTGTACAAGTCAGAAAATTTTACATGATTTTTGCTTTTTTCATCTTTAAAGATTATAAAAGTAGACTCATATGAAGATAAGTTAAGTGGTATTTTTGTACCGTCAGCGGTTTTTTCATAACACAAAATTGGTGATGTTTGGCCAGTATAGGGGTTCCATTCCCAGGGAATTTTGTTCTGTATTCTAAAAGTGACGGGCAGATTTATCGCTCTATCCTGAATATTAGAGACAAAATAAATATCCAATTCATCCGATTTACGGTGCAGGAAACTTAAACCATTGTTTTCTCTCAAGCCTTCTTTCATAAAATCGATCGAAAAATCGGGAGGACAATGCCTTCGTAATGTGTTGACAAAGGGGTCTAAAGCACTACTTTGCCAGTCCAGAATATCTTGTCGGTTAATAACCAATTTCATAAAATAGGTTACACCCTGTCCGTATTTTTTAGGACTATTTCCATCCTTTTCAGAAAACAGATCTTTACAAATGGATTTAACCTTTTCATCCTGACGGATATAATCTTCTAAACCAACCGAATTCTCTGGTAAGTTTTCAAGGGCAATGACCACTCCACCCGCTTTAATATATTTTTGGATAAACTGTAGTGTCTCCGGAGGAAGCGCTTTGATGTTGGGCATGATCAGGATCTTGTATTCCATATCCCGTATTTTTATACTTCCTTTCTCTATCACCGCCATTTTTTGTAATGCTTCGTCATTTAACAAATCAAAATCGTAACCATTTGCAACAAGCAATTTTCCAAGGTCTCCCCAGTAAAATTCACGCGTCCACTTACGGGCATTCAGCACATTTAGGGTCCACTGGCTTGCTAACGGGGAATAAATGGCAATGTCCGGAGCGAAATCACCTTGCCGCAACAAATAGCTGCATCGAGCCACGTAATCAGCCAGCAGGGGGTAATACTTCCACCATATATTTGGATGAGATATGCGGGCGGCAAAAGGAATCGAACGGGAAGGGGTTGGTTCTCTTTCCGGTGAATAGGAATAACCATGATTATAAAATTTATTAGCTCCGGTGCGCAAAAAACCATCACTGGTAATTTTAAGCTCTTCCAATGTGGTACGGTATCGTTCCCAGTGGATAAAAGTATATGCTTCCACACCCACTACATTCCGATTGTAAATATGGGCGCCGGAAGTGACATATTTTTTTATACCGATTCGTGTATCAAACCAGGGAACACCGTCCTTTTCACCGGGAGTCACTTCACTTACCGGCAGGTGGGCCATACCGGCTCCCTTGATGATATCCATCGGGTATCCGATGGGTTCCATGCTGCCCTTTACCCCATGGTGCGCGCACCAGTCTAAAAAAGTTTGAAAATGGGTTTCCAGCCCTGTATCATGAAGAAATTCATTGACATCATAGCGGATCTTCGGCGAAATCTCACCCATATCCCACCATATAGCCGGCAGGTATTTTGCCAGATCATATCCTTTCATTTTTCGGAATTTGATCATCAGACTATCACTCCAATAGATACCTCTTGGTAAATTGGCCAGCTCCCAGCTATCGCAATGAACAGCCTCTATTGTTTTGCCGAATTCATCACCAAGGACATCGAAATATTTTTCTCCCAGAAAATTGGAGTAATTCTGCATAGCTCTCTTACTAAAGTGATCAACACAAAAATGCCGGACAGATGTGTCCTTGACATAATTGGCGATCTGACCGGTAGGTTTTAACCAGAAGACCATCAGGCGCCAGTGACCCTCGGGTATCTGCCAGACCAGACGGTTATCTTTAATATTGGCGGTTAGATCAAGTGAGGTTGATCTGACAAGTACATTATTCCTGATTTCAGTAGCGATCACAGCGACCAGTTTATGGACATCGGGGATATTTTCAATCATCAGTTCATGCCGACGGTCAGCCGCTTTGGCATATTTTGGTAACTCACCGGTGAATAATATCGGACCACGTAGTTCGATTGAAACGGGAACCAAGCTCTGAGCACGATCTTCCGGTGCTACCCAATAACCACCGAAGACCCAACCCACACCAAAATTTATATTAACTTCCATTTTCAGGCGCTTAGCTTCCAATACAGCGTGGTGGAGCATAGAAAGATATTCATGGGAAAGGAAAGGGATATTTCCTTTTTCATAAACTTCCGGGGCAGCACTGGTGATTAAAACACCACCCAAACCTTTTTCCTTCATTTGTTCCAATTCCCAGGTAATTTCTTTCTCAGTCACAGCATTACCCTGCCACCACCAGTATGTATGGGGACGACAGTCCATGGGAGGGTTTTTGAAATTAGCTTCTAAATTTTTAATGGATTTATGTTTCTGAGACCAAATAGAAGAGATTAAAAAGATAATCAGGACCAAGGACATTACGATGGAGAGTCTTCTTTTTTTCATATTTTCCTCTTTACATTGGATTAATATCATAAATAGGATGTAACTAAAATTCTAAAATAAAAGATTAAATAGGGTATAATTTAATATCAGTCAGATTCACTCTAATACCATAAAATGCGATATTATTTTTCATTTAAAGGAAAATTATCCTTTTTGTCCCATGTTAGTGGAAATTCAGATTCATGCACTACATCATATTTTTTAGAAGTACACAACGCATGCGGTTCTTTCCCGAACCATACTCTGATCTTACCATTCTTTACCACGTAACTCCGATCGGTGGTTAATTCATAAAGTATTTTTCCTTCGAGAAAGTCCAATCCTGAGATATTAAGTGCCTGGCTTAAATCTTCCTGTAATACCACCAATAAATAATCATCATCATGTTTTCTTAGTGTAGAGGCAACGCGCGTTTTAACCGATGAAGTAAATTGGATTGGATCTATTTTTATCTTCTCTTTTAATTCTTTTTCTAATAAAAAAGGTTCAAGAGCAGCAATCTCTTTTGTTACACCCAATATGGAATTCCAGAAAAGAGATTTTGAACTAACTTTATATGAACCCCAATATAATATTCCCTTGGCGCCATGTAAAATAGCATCCCATGCCATGAAACGGGAATGTTTATATGAAGGAAATTTCTTCGGGTCTAAATTTTCTCGAATAGGGTTTTTTAATTTTAACAGATCCCACGAAAAGCCTGGCAAGACCATCCAGATTGGTTTGTTTGGCGCAGCATTCTGCATGATATCTGTATAACCGCCAACAGAAGAGAGCCTATGGTTATGCAGTTCATTATGCCCGTCCACACCTTTATACCCAGGATAAATATCGCAGCCAACAATATCCGCAGACTTGGAAAAGAGTCGTAGATGTGATATCGTATTTCGTGGAGCATGATTCATCCAGATAGGATGTATCGGATCAAGATTCCTCAATTGTTCACAGCCTTCCGCAATTCCTTTCGCTTTTTCTGGAATAGCGATAGATAAAACGTTCAAAATACTGTCCTGTTGTTCCTCAGACCACTGTTTTCCATAAAACATGAATTCAAATTTTGGGTACCCCAAACTCCATAATGCTTCGTCAGGAATTTCCCATACCGCTAATGCCGGATGATCTTTGAAACGGTTAACTAACCCGGTCAGTTTTTCCATACGTATATTTTTATCTTTTGAAAAATCAATCAGGCCTCCGGTATTCAACCAAGCATACAGACCGGCATCTTCAACCATGTCTAAAGCATTGCTATCAGCAGCACTCCGTACAAGATTAAAACCATTCTCCTCTAATATTTTTAATTCGTCCAAATCTTTTGGATTATGATAGCTGCCAATTATAAATCGGGGTTTCCCATTCATTATTACTGGCTTAATTTCATCTGTTTTAGGATCATTACAGTTCATTAAACTAAGTAATAAAATTAACGATAGACTCATCATAAAAAACGATAATTTGTACTTCATTTTATACTCCTTTTAATTATTTTTATTAACCAAAATTCAGTCAATAACCACCGGCGTAGCCGGTGGCTTGCTTACCCCTAAAAGGGGCTACTACTTGCTTCTCCTAAAAGGAGATACTTGTGACATGATCAAGCTTCCTGTTAACTTTAATTCTTTGCAATTTATACTGGCAACCCCAATATGGAGTTACTTTTTTACTTAAATGGATCTCTACTTGACGATTCTGACTCGCCTAAACGATCTTCTTCCTCTTGATTCTTTATATAATTCTTTACTTTTGCCTCATCAAGACCTACCGTACTTACATAATATCCACGAGCCCAAAAATGGTGACCACGAAAATTCTGACGAAGACTGCTATGACGCTCGAATATTTCTATGGCACTTTTTTACCTTTCAGATAACCAA
>JAUVIB010000332.1 GCA_030592985.1 Calditrichaceae bacterium
ATCAATAAAATTTAATGTGAAAGTACCAATATTACCCCAACGATATGATACAACTCCTGATAAATGTTTAATATCAGCAATCCAATCCGTCTTATTAAATTCAACATTTAAGCCATCAACAAATGCACATCCGGCAGGATTATAGAAAATCGAATTAGGTTCGCCTGCAATAGCTGTATAAGCATCTCCGAGGGCAGCGGCACGCGCTCCTATACCAATTTTCAGAAACTGCATCTTACTCTGCGCTACTTTGTTAATAGCATAAGTATTAACAACGGTAAAAGCGAGGATGGCTGCCATTATAAATATTTTTTTTACATTTTTCATTAAATTTTCCTTCAATATTAGTCTCATCACCAATCAATGTTATATCTTAAACCAAACACGATACGAAACTGCCCGCCATATCTGGTTATATAATCATCTCCCGGTTTTTCTGCCGGCCTGACGATATAGGATTGTTTATAATCTCCTACTTTATCACCATCTTTTAACGAATTATAATATTTGTATCTCTCCTCAGAGTCATCATTAGGTAATCCATACAGAAGGCCGGTATTCATAATGGTCCTGTTAAAAGGATTATGCAGATTTACATATATATCAAGTTTTGATCCGGCTATGTCAAATAATTTACTGATGTTAATATCACTCATAAAATGATCCGCATATTGCATATTAAGATAAACTGACGGATCGTTTGTAGGACTCCATGTAAATTTTCCACCCTCTGCCCAGTTAATTATTGAATTTATGCGCCACCCGCCAAATAATTTAAATCCTAAAACATCCGGACCCCAACCAAGCGGTGTATGAAAATCGAGGTTAACCATTACCGTTGGTTTCCATTCCCATAAAAAATCATCCGGATAAGAATATTTTGAATAGGTTGAGACATTATTAGGATCATCAGCCACATATCGCTTACTATACCCGATTTGTCCGCTTTTTACTCCTATAAATTCGGTACGAATCCAACCGGTTAACAATTTACCCAATGTTTTATAAAGGGTAAATTCCATTCCCAAAATATCCTGATAATTCTTATTATCCCATGTAAAATAAAAGGCTTGAGTATCGGTAGTATAGGGTTTAAAATACTGAACTTTATCACCGGAACCACTCTGATCCGAAACATCTTTATAATAAATTGCAGCATGAACAAGATATTTTCCAAGAAATCCCTGCTCATATCCCAACTCATATTGTATTGTTTTATAAGGTTTTAAATTTCCATTTCCTACCCACTCCGGCCGTGACCAGTCATACGATTTTGGTTTAAATCCAAAACGTAAACTATTTTTAGGAGTGCTATAGGCATGCCCGTAATTAAAAAATATTTTACTCGTTGCTGTAATAGGATGTGAAATCCCCAATCTTGGACTGATTCTAAATTGTTTTTCACTTTTACCTGTAATCATGCTGTCTACATTATCTCTAAAATATAAATCGAAAAATTTCTCATTAAAAGGATCATCGGGAGAAAGTACGTCTGATGCTGCATCAAAAACTTCCCCTCTAATACCGATATTAGCAATTAACCCTTCAATTTCAATTCTATCTTGTATATAACCGGCATAATACCTGGGAAATTCATTATAAACCACCTGGTGCCATTCATCATTCAATGCATTGGTAACTTTTGTCCAGTTCCTGGAAATTTTACTTTCGGTATATATTAAACCTGCTTTAAATAAATGGTATTTATTTGCCTGGTGTGTAATATCGCCTCTTATATTGACAGTCCAACCGGACGATAATTCTGTAGAATTTGAAGACGCTAACATATTAATCCTGCCCGGCTGATCCATTTCTGTCATTCCTGCGCCGTAAGGCGGCCATCCTTGCGGTGTTTCATCAAGGTAAACCGGTGGACACCACATTCTATCTCCCCCATAAAAAGTAGTATCTACATCTACATAAGTATTTGTTGCAGAGTCCCAGTATCCATGAACATTTAAAGTGTCACCTTCACCCACGGTGTAATATTCCCCTGGTATTGTTTTAACAATTGTACTATCATCCCGTACCGGTCCATGAACAAAATTATAATCTATCGCCATTTTATTTGCTTTTATTTCATAAAATGTTTGTGGTGATATTACATGTTTAAAACTTAAACCAATGTTTGTTGTAACAACTTCTCCAAGAGGATTATTAGTATCATTATAGGTACCTCCACCACCCTGACGCATAACATAAGCAAACTCACCCAATCCAGATTCAAATTGAGCCATACCCGTTTGTCTAGATTGTAAGCCCATAAATGATAAATCCATGTTTGGATTAATATTATAGTTTAATTTAAACTGTTTATTTCTCAATTTGAAATGGTCGCGATACGCCGGATGGGCATAGGCGTCAAACTGATCGCGGAAACTGATCATAAAATTTAATTTTGATAAGAGGTATTCCCCCAGTATGGGAATTGAGCCCCCGGGCATGGGACCGCTGAAAGTCGCATCAATCACATGATCGCTAATATTCCCCTCTTCTCTTCCGCGGTGTTTCCAGCGCCAAACTTCTCGTCGTTGATTAGGGGTTAAATCATTGGTAGAATCTTTATCTGTTAAATATTGTTTTGCATATTCAGGCCAGCCCATAAATTTGTCTGATGGATGTGAAAATTTTTGATTAAGAATAGTCGTATCCATGGACCAATCGCTTCCATACATTAACCAATATTTATCCTCGGTATATTTATGTGGTCCAGAATAACGATAATCAGCAAATTCATAACGGCTGTCAATAGCGATAGAGTATTTAGATCCGCCCGAAACAGATGTTACATCAATAATTCCTGAGCGCAAATCACCGTGTTCAGCAAGAAAACCTCCTGTCTTTATGGAAATCTCTTTTATCGATGTTCTGTTATAGGAAAGAAATGGCTGATTGAAGATCTCATCTTTCATAGAGAATCCATCAAGATACGACATAATTTCATCTGAAGTACCACCACGAATTGTAATTTCATTTGAAGTTGAATTTATGTTAACACCGGGAGATAAACCAATAATCTGCTCGACACTAGCAACAGGAAGAGTTTTTGAATTTTCCTGATTAATTACAGTTTCACTTGATGATACATCGAGTTTTACAATTTCTCTTTTTGCCACAACGACAACAGCCTCTGTTTCAAGCAAGGAGGATTTTAAAACGAAATCCTGTTTAACCGTTCTTCCTGATTCAATTAAAATATCGACAACTTTCAGGGTTTCATAGCCAACCATCATAGCTTGGAACACATACCGGCCAGGCGCTAAATTAATTATAAAATAGTAGCCGTCTGTATCAGTAGCCGCTCCGAGAGGCGCTTCCGGTTCTGATATTTTACCACTTTCAAGAATTTTACCAACTAAGATAATATTAACGCCGGCTAATGGATCACCTGTTTCTGTATCTTTAACGATTCCTGCTAATTTTCCGGTATTTGCAGATATAAGCGCACCCATAAAAAAATATATAATTAGATGGAATAGTATTACTTTTTTACTACTCAATTTTATTCTCCTTACCAATTTTTTTACGCAAATTGACTCTATTCAACCTGTATTAAATATTACACTAAACGGCAACAGTCATAATCTTTTCACTAATGGAATGTAGATTTTCATTCCTGATAGTCCTTTTATTCAAAAGTGACAAAAAAATCTGTTTTGCAAATTTCCCGTCTGAAAGCGTATTTTTATGTCTCTGTTCCTGTCCAAAAACAACAAACGGAATTTCTAATTTCTCCAAATTAACAAGATTTCTCATTACAGGAGAAGCGGGTGAAATTATAATTCCCTCTATACCCCTGGAATATAGATTATTAATATATTCTTCTTCTTTACTCAGCTTGCCAAATGTATTACAAATAATCAGGCTAAAACCATTTTTTGTTCCTTCCTGCTCAATGATCTTTGCAAAGTGAGCATAAAACGGATTTGAAATATCAGGGACAATATAACCTATTGTTTGTGACCTTCTTAAGCGAAATGATCTTGCCATTTGATTAGGCTGATAATTGAGTTCCTTTGCTAAACGTATAATTAATTCTCTCTTTTTTGAAGACGCCTGTATCTCTTCAGTATTGCGAAGAACACGGGAAACTGTAGAAGGATGGACGCCTGCCTTATCAGCAATATCTTTTAGTGTTGTTGCAATCATCAATTATCCAAAGTGGTTGTTATTTTATCTAAAAGTTCTTTTTTAAAAAACGGTTTTTTCAAAACTCCAATTACCGGATATTTTTGTTTAATAGAATCAATTTGTGGATTTGGTTCATTTATCATCAAAATTATATGTTTGCTAATGTTCACTTCTTTCATTTTATCAATCAATTTATTATAGTTCAATTTACTCAGGGAAGAATCTATTAAATACAGATCAAATGGAGCTTCTGTCATATTTGAAGTATTAATCATAAAAAGCGCTTCAATACCGTCTCTTGCAATTAAAATTTGATATCCCTTGTTTTGCAACTCAATTTTTAGGAAATTCCTGATAATATTTTCACTACTTGCAACGAGTATACGTATATTTGATAATACATTTTTTTTCATGATTAAACAGTTATATACAACAACTGTACCAAACTATTA
>JAUVIB010000165.1 GCA_030592985.1 Calditrichaceae bacterium
ATTAGTGACCCTACTGAATCGGGCAAGCCCAGCCACCTTAAATTCTCCCAAAATGATTCTCCGCCGGGACAAGCCATTGGTTTATTCCAGTGGGTAAGAAATGACAATTCTGACAAGTGATTGGTTTAACTTAAAATGTAAGGGTTTATTATTAAATATATTTTAATTCTTGTAACTTTAATATTTATATTGGCAATCGATTTCAGTTGATTTTTTCCCTTGACAAGTATTTCTAATTGAAGTATAATTATTTCTAAAAGAAACATAAAAATTTAAATCAATATTAAATACTCTTACTTTTGAATTTTTTCCTACATTTTTTATTGGATGTGGAAATAAGGAGTCTTAAGATTAAATTTTTTATAATTCTTGTAAAACTGCCATCAGAAAGACCATATTATTTATTTAATGCTATAGTGTACGTTTGTACCCCCCCAGCCCCCGTAAAATAAACTTTTTAATTAATAAAAAATATTTTCTCCTTAAAATATTTTTCTGGAATAATTGGTTTGGATAGACAAAAATTTATGAAATTTTATAGATTAACACATAATTATTTTGTAAGTATTTTCTGATTATATCTTCGATCTAAATATTAACTAATTAACTTGGATTTACATATAAGTAACACAGTTACCTCTTTAAAAAGTAAAACCCGTTGTATCACTTTAAATTCAAGGAAATTATTTAATGTTTGCTATGCTAAAGATATACTCAATTATTTTTCATTTAACAGTAATGGAGTTAAAAAAATATGAATAATTATTTAGTTATAAAAATTAAAACAATATGCACTTTACTTTTTGTATTATTACTTTTCGCTAACTGTACGGAAGATAACTCAAATCAATGGCTTTGTTTAAATAACGTACCTCAATCTATAAAACTAAATACAAGCTATACTTTTGAATTTGAATATTATAGTAAATTTACATATGATCAGACAGGAACAATTGCAGTTTTAAAATATGATGACGATGTTGAAGAAAATAATTATATTGATTATTCTCATTTCGATATAACAAAAGATGTCGGTCAGTTAGACTTAACTAGAACATTTAATTTTCCTGATACTAAATATGAATTTGGTACCTATAAAGTGATACTTAAAGGAAAAGAAGGTAGTACTGTTTCAAAACCATTTGACATTTCCGCAGAGGGAGGGAGTACTGATATAATAAATTTTTCAGAATTTTATCTTGAAAAAGAGTTTACACCTGGTTACATTGGTGATGGCTCTACAAAATTTAAGACGGATATTAACTTTGACATTGCAACTTTTGTAAACAATAATTCTTTTTATAATGACGACATTGTAACTATAGGTTGCTCCTTTGTTGATGGTGATAAGAAATATGAATTTAACAGGGTTGAATATACAATTTCGGATATTAGTAGTTTAAATCCTCTTACGGTATCTTTAGAATATGGTGGCCCTCTTCCCTGTGATTTTGGCGAAAATAGCAACTCCGTAGATATTAAGCTCAAAGCAGAAATTTATAAAGGCAGGTATTACGAAGTAGGTGATTTTAATCAGACAAAAGTATATAAAGATGATATAAGGATATATGATTTCGATGAAACTTTTGTAAATACATTGGAATTAGAGTATGATTGTGTTAGCGAAGCTGACTTTTTAAGTGATGCCGGTAATTTTAATGATGTGAAAAATGCATTGGAAACAAGTTTTCTGCCGGCAAATATTAAACTTGATATTTTTCCGAGAAATGGGTATTTAGATCATGATGAAAAAATTAAAGAAAATGAATTATGGGATTTCGCAAGGATAAATGACATGGATTTGGGTACCGGGGCAGATGAACATCCCCACATATTATTTTTCAAAAGATTACTTAACATTGAGAACGAACCTTTAGAAACTCCCGGCAGTTCAACTAGCTCTTTAAAATTTGACGGTTATTGGCATCGATACTCTTATATATTCTTAGAAGGACAAAGTATGGATTATCAAAGAGTTAGATTAAAAGCGATTGTACATGAATTAGGACATCAAATGGCTGCATTATTCCATGCATCAGGCGCTAATACACATCCGGAAAATCATAACTCCCCTTTTTGCACAATGAATCAGGGTGGGTCGTTTAGAACTTACAGCGAAGAGGGCAGTGTGGATAATGACGACAATTCAGACAATAATACATATAACCCTACATGGAACTTTGACTTTAATCCCCATTTTTGCGATAAATGTCTTCAAACATTAAAAGAAAATTGTGTTAATAACTGGTATGAAAATTAAAAATAAAAACAGGAGATAAGAAGATGAAAAAAATAATGATTATACTCTCATTCTTATTACTAAACAGTGCGCTCTATTCCAATGATAATATAGAAATTTCCATTGATCTGGGTGGTAATAAATTCCCTTTTCTTGAAATACTTTATGCTAAAATTATTGTAAAAAATAATATGGCAAAGTCAATTGAAATTGAAAAAGGAAACAGCTATGATGGTCCTTATGCTAACTTTGAGATATTTGATAAACAAGCTAATAAAATATTACCGGATCATAATCCTGATGATGGTAACTATGATCTAGAAAAAACCATCTATTCCATTAGTCCTAATGAAAAAATTTCATTTCCTCTGAGAGGATTTTATAATCTTCAATATTTTATGCATGGTTCAAATGATTTTACTTTCCCCTATTTAAAGCCCGGAAAATACAAAGTACGATGTACGATGTGGATTGGAAGGGAAAAAATATTGTCGGATTGGCTTGATTTTGAAGTAAGCAATGATCAGTATGCCGGGTTAAACCAATTAATTAATATTGCGCATAAATATAGCTACACTAAAGATTTTATTGAACTTGAAAGAGAATGGTATAAAATATTAGAATATGATTCAGTATCAACTTTATCACTAAGAGTAATGAGTTATTTTTCATTTCTATATCGCCATTTTTATGATGGGTCCAAAGAGTATCTTTTCCAAAAAGAGTATTTATTGTTGCAAAAAGCAACTAAGATATTCGTAAACCATCATCCAAATTCGCGATATGCATATAATATGGTAAAAAATCTTATAATGGATTGCAGCAGTGATTACTTAGAAGAATATGCTTATGATCCCATAGAATTGCTAAGTATTTTGTCTAATGAAATCAATAACTCCGAAATAAAAAAAGTGTTAAATAGAAATATACAGATTAGAAAAAATGAATTTTCACAACCCGGTTTGCAAATTATTAAAAAGAAAGTTAAGTCTATAGAATACTAATCTGTATATATATACAGATATTACTTCTTGAGTAATTAAAAATTAAAAATAGGAAAAAATGATATGAAAAAGCTTATAATTCTTTTATTACTTTTATTATATCCAATAAATGTTTTTTCGCAAAATGTAGAAATTCCGGATCTAATGAACGCAACGGTAAATCCAGAGAAAACCAAAATTAGTGAACAGCTAACGATGCTTAAAACCGGAATTAATTTCGCTAATAAAGCTCATATTGAATCTGTTCTTAGCGATAGTTATAAAAATTTCTTATTGGATAACACATTTAGTGAAAGCCAATTCGATACAGTAAAAATTAATATTTTAGATATTAATATAAACAACAATAAAGCCCATCTATCTTGTGAAATATTATTAATGAATAATAAAACAAAGTACATAAAAGATGTTTTACAATTAATCAAAACGAATAAATGGCGTTTTACAAAAACCGGCTCATTGGATGAAATAATTAGCGGTATTTTAAAACAATCATTAAAAAAAATTAATTCCAAAAGTTCAACCAATATTGAAGAGTATATTACGACTTTTAATGTGCGTCTTAGTGAAAAGGTTCTTATGCCCATTTATCATTATAAAACTCCAATTTTTCAGAATAAAGTATATGAATATAATGCAAATCTGGTTAAATCAGAGCTTGGGCATTATATATTTAGTAAATCTGCACTTGATGGGGATATTTTCCACAGAAAATCCGGCAGCAGAACTTATAAAACCGGATTTATGGCTGATCCTAAAAGACGAGAAATTAGTTATTGTACACATTATAGTGGATCATGGGACGCTGTTCTTCATACATATGGAAATACCAGTGATGATTTTGGTTTTTTGGGACTTAGTGATATAGATGTGAATATTTATGGTGAACTTTTTGCAATAGACTCTTATAGAAAAGCAATATATAAGTTTGAGTTTAACACTTCGGATGAAAAAATACATAAAATCTCTGATGACAGCTTTATTGACGTTAATGACGTGGAAAAACCCGTTGATATTGAATATAGTCATAATCTTACACGCGATAATAATTCCGATGATTATATTGTAGTAGCAGATATCGGAAAAAAAGCACTTTTAGTATTTAACTCATCCGGTGTACTTACAAATGAATTTACTTCTTTCTATTTACCGAATGATTACGCTATGTTTGATATTAAATATCCTAAAATTGTTAGATTAATGGGTGATCGTATTGTATGGTATGATGAAGATTATCAATCTGTTTTTTCAGGACATATAGTAGATGGCAAATTAATGCTTTATAGTGACCATATTTCCAGATTTCCATATTATTCAATAATTACAGATATTGGTTTTAGCTCCAGTAAGAATATAATTGCATCTGATAAAGGTAAAAACATGTTGCACATACTAAATAATCATGGTCAATATATCTGTTCCTATGATGGTGAAAATTCACCTATAAGCTTTAGACGACCTCAACATGTATCAAATATTGTTTACAATGTTCCAAACGCCATACAGCTTGATCTTTATGTTGGTGATAAATGGAGTAATTCAAAAGGTATAAAAAAATTTCGTACGGGATGTGATATATTTGATATTAAAAATATTTTTAGTGGATCTTCATTTTTGGTTTCATTTACACCTTCAGATGAGTTCAAATATGAAATAGAATTAATAAGGGTTAGTGATAATACAAAAGTCGAATCTCGTTCCTATGATAACATGTCGGCAATGCCTATGTTTTGCCATATGAGCTATGATAGTCCCGAGAATGGTTTATATAAATGGAGAATAAAATATATATCTTCATATGATCAATATAATGGTGAGCATGCAATGGGCTGGCAACAAAAAGAATTAGAATTCATGCATATTCCAACTCTTCCTGCAAATATTACATCAAATACTACATTATGTGGCGGAAATTATAATATTAATGCAAATGTAACAATTGACGCCGGCATAACTTTAACGGTTAACGAGGGGGCAAATTTATCTTTTGTTAATAATTCTTCCCTAATAGTTAACGGCAGTCTTGTTGTCAACGGCGTTAACGGTAATGAAGCAATCTTTGATTTTGTATCTCCAAATTTATCTACTACTAACGGTATAAAAATAAACGGCTCTGCCGATATTGATTATGCAGAAATTAAAAACGGATATTACGGCATTTATGCCAACCAATCAATTCCATCAATTAATGATTGTGAGTTTTCAACTTGTACTTATCCTATTTATATCTATAAAAGCAATTATGTTAGCGGCAGAGCTTCGATTATTCACAACATAATTAACGGTGCAAATAATGCAGGAACGGGAATATATTTATATGAATCGTCACCCTATATAAGGAACAATGAAATATCAGATTTTAATAAAGGAATATACTGTAAATCTAATTCATCGCCTATTTTAGGGTCCGGTGTTTATGATGGTGATAATCATTTTAATAATAATACAACCGGCGTAAAAGCCTATATCGATTGCAATCCTTTTCTCGGTAAAGGAACTCTCGGCGGATATAATGAATTTACATCCGATCATACCTATTATATCTGGGCAAAATATGATTGCGAAATCGATGCTGAAAACAATTGGTGGGGGGCTTCCTCGCCTTCAAGCTCTAAGTTTTACGAGAGATATGGTTCGGATATTGATTATACACCATTTTTACAATCGGATCCGACGCAGTCACAAAACATCATTCAGGATAATAACAATGCCATATCTCTTAATTTGGGCATAGAAAATAACAACACAGGCTTAATGGAAGTAGATAATTCTATATCCTTAAGAGAAAAGAAGGATAATGCTATTAACCTATATTTATCTGCGGATTATGACGGATCAAAACAGATATGTTTGGATATTTTCTCTTCCTATCCCTATTCATCTCTTGCATTCCGCGCTCTTGATTTACTCTGGCAGATTGCCTCCAAAGAGACTATTAATTACGATTTAAGTAGTTTCAAATCCGATCTGCTTGATTTGGTTAGTGATAAAGATAAGAAAAAGCTCTATGGTTATTCGAAAATTATTCTTGCCGGATTTGAAAAAACCGCCGGACTTATTTTATTAGATGAAGTTATTGCAGACTATCCCAAATCGTTTGTAGGCGAAGCGGCTTTATTTAAGAAAATGATGTATTATTATCACGAGAAAGATGATAAATCTTCATCCAACAAAGTACTTTCTGAATTGAAAGCCATGTACCCGGAAAGCGAATTTATCGCCGACGGAACATCCTTGCTAAAAAGTTCAGCAGAATACAGTTTGAAAAAAGAGACGGTACAAGAAGAAATCGTTCCGCAAAAATATGCGTTTACAAACGCCTATCCCAATCCCTTTAATCCGTCAACCACTATTGGATATGCTCTTCCGCGTCTATCTTCCGTAACTGTGAAGATTTATAATATTATGGGACAAAAATTAAATGATTATTCCTTCTCTTCTCAAAACGCAGGTATACACCAATTAACCTGGAACGGACAAAATCGTTTTGGAAACAAGGCGTCCAGCGGTTTGTATATCATTCGTTTTCAAGCCGAATCATTAGAAGGCAAAGTGGAGATTTTTCAAAAATCCATTAAAGTCATTATGCTTAAATAAGTTATAATCTAAAAGAGGCAGTTGTTAAAAACCTCTGCCTCTTTTTTAAATATTTTGGTTCCGGACATCATTGCAAAAACATTTTTGAAATAATAACTAACCTTCAAGCAGGGTCTTAACTTTTTTAGCAATTTCCATAAATGCTTTGGACTGCGGACTATCTTCATTCTTTACAACGATGGGTTTGCCTTCATCTCCGCCAATACGAAT
>JAUVIB010000379.1 GCA_030592985.1 Calditrichaceae bacterium
AAATTATGAGGAAGAAGTTATAGCGGTTGGAAACTATGAAAAAATAGTGTCTGATTCGGTTATAACTACAAATACGGGAACTAAAGCTGATATAAAGTATAGCGGTTTATACAAGAAAATCCCCTTGTATGCAGTTAAAATATACCCTGTCAGAGTAAATGCAAACAATACTTCTTTTACCTACTACAAAACAATACATCTGAAAATTTCATCGAATGATGCAAAACAAATAAGTACAAAGAGTAAAATAAAAAGCGATAAATTTGCAAAAGGTCTTATACTTAATGCTGACGCCATATATAAGGAAAGTTTTACCGTAGATAAAAGCATTCAATCGCTAACTGAAACAATTTCAACACCAAATATATTAGAAAACCAGGATGTATATAAAATTGGCGTCCCTAACACAGGAATCTATAAAATTACCTATGAAGATTTAGATAACGCCGGCTTTCCTCTTTCAAATCTTAATCCTCACAAAATCCGTTTATTTAATAAAGGAACGGAAATTCCAATCTACATTAACGGGATTGAAGACGGTACTTTTGATGAGGGTGATAATATTGAGTTTTGGGGTGTTAAGAATGAAAAAACTTTTCTAAATCAATATCCGGATTTATATAATGATCCGTTTTCAGATATAAATATCTATTGGTTATATGAAGGCGATAATAACGGACGGCGCCTGGTGGATGAGAGCGGGGGAATATATAATACCAGTTATAATGTTATCGTGCCGGATGCCTATGAAGAAAAACTTCATTTTGAAAAAGACAATGTGTTTGTACGATTTGGAGATGTATCAGCCGAACTGGATAAACCTACTCATGAATTAGACCATTGGTTTTATGACCAGGGAGTATCGGCCATATCCAGTAAGCTATATGAATGCTATTTACCGTATCCTTCTAAGCATTTCGGCAGTGTTTATGTAAAAGCCGTGTTCCGTGGGAAATCCATAAAAAAGGCACCTTATAACAATTTAGAGGGCCATCAGATTAGTTTATGGCTTAATTCTGAAAAAGTTGGTGAAGTTTTACCTTATGAAAAATGGAAAGACCAATCAATGCGGGTGGTATCCAATGAGAATAGCGTTGGATTACCGCAGGCAAGCCTGCAGCATGGCATAAATGAGCTGCGCGTGAATATGGAACAGGATGGCGTTACGGATATCGTGCTATTGAATTGGTTTGATGTTAATTATTTAAGGCGTTATCGGGCAGATAATGATATAATTAAATTCAAATTGCAGCCGGGACTCCCTGATAATTATACCATACAATATGAAGTTGACGGCTTCTCCTCTAATGATATTCAGATTTACAAGTTGGGAGTCAGCAAAATAATAAATGGTAAAATAGATTATTATACCAATAAAGAAGATCGTTTTTCTTCGTATCGTCTTACCATTCAGGATGAGGTAATCGACCCGAATATAGAATATGTGGCTTTAACGGAAAGCGCTAAGAAAAAACCGAGTTTTATAAGAAAAGTTAATTTATGGAAAGAAGATGATCCTTCTAAACATATAACGGATTATAGCAACTCTGCAAACTACCTGATAATAACAACAAATTTATTTTATGAAACCACCTTACGCTTAAAAGAACTAAAGGAAAAAATCGGTATAAAGGCGGAAATTGTAAAAGTTGAAAATATCTACGATGCGTTTAATGATGGTATTAAGTCACCGCTTGCTATAATAGATTTTTTACGTTTTGCCTTGAATAACTGGAATCAGACATATCCGCTCGAATATGTTGTTTTTGTTGGTGACGCTTCCTACAACTATAAAGATAAATATGACTTAGTGCCTACGATGATGTTTGAAACACGTAAATACGGAGCCTCCGCATCGGATTATTTCTATTCACTTCTTTCCGGAGATGATGATATCCCTGATATCATTGCTGCCAGAATCCCTGTTAGCAAAAATGAACAATTAATCCATTATCTTGATAAACTTGAAAAATACCAGGAAAATCCTGAAGTAGGGGAGTGGGCTAATACGGCCTTGTTTATCAGTGGAAACGATGCTGTTACCAAAGAAGCTTTTACAAATTTACCATTATTCCGCGCTCAAAATCTGCGCTTATTAAATATGAAATTACCGGATCCTGTATTTGGACATCGTTTAAACACGGTTAAAAGTGGCTCCGCTAATGATCCTGATTTTGGCGGTACAACCGATTTAATTGAATATTTTGATAATGGCTTAAGCTATATCAATTTTTTAGGGCATGGCGGCGGCGGTATTTGGGCAGATGTTTCTTTAATGAATTTAGACGATATTGAAAGATTAAATAACGGCGGTAAACTCCCTTTTGTTTCCAGTATGACTTGTTACACCGGCGCTTATGAAAATCCGGGACGAGACGGCTTAGCTGAAAGACTGGTATTAGCAGAAGATAAAGGGGCTATTGCCATGCTTGCCGCTTCCGGAGTTGGTTGGGCTTATAATGATTTTGCTGTTGAGTGGGATTTGTTAGACTTTTTATGGGAAGATGGTATTACCCTGGGACAGGCCGTTAATTTAATGAAAATATACTATCTGCATAATCCTCTCTATTTTTTTGAAGATGGCAGTTTCTCTACCTTTGATTATAATATTTTGAAAAAATCGATGATATATCAATATAACTATATCGGTGATCCGGCAATTACTATTAATAAAATAACCCGAACAGTTCAGATTAGTATTGATAATCAGACGCCGGCAAGCAATGATTCTATCAATATAACCCTAAGCGGAGGTATCACTTCAGGCACGGGACGGTTAGAAATTACCAATCATGAAGCACACAGGCTGTTCGAAACTGTATTTAATTATCAGGGCGAAGTTCATATCCCCTTTGTTATTCCGGATTCTTTGTGGGGACAATCATTATATGTAAGAGCGTATGTTGGTAATGGCATTGAAGATGCCAGCGGATATGCGGAAATCGGGGTAGAAAAATCTATTTTAAAAAATATTGAAACAATCCCTCAACTTCCGTTCGTCAGTGAGGGTATTTCATTTACAGTTGAATTAGCAAGTCATTTTCCTGTTAGCAATATGCAGTTGAAAAACTTTTACTATATTGATGAAAACAATCATGTTTTTTCTTTTTCTACTGTGGTTAATATGCAGCAAGTATCTGATTCTGTTTTTAAATCTGTTAATGAATTCCCCGGATTTACAACAGCCGGTTTGAAATATTATGATGTTGTTGTCCACGATACCAATGGAAAAAAATATATTTATCGCTGGAGAAAAATTATTGTTAAGGATGATCGTCCTGATTTAGCAATTATAGAAAACAGCGAGAAATATGCCGGTGTTGAGAATTTACAGGTAGAATTTAAGGTTCAAAATAATTCAGATATTAATTTAGATTCTGTCAGGATTTCATGCTATCAAATAGTGGCAGCCGATACAGCCCTTTTTTCCGATTTAATTTATTCTTTTGACGCCGGAGAAAATAAAACAATACATGCTGATTTTTTAAATAATGTGTATGCACCCGAAAGGCAATTTAAGATAGTTATTGATCCTGAAAACAGGATATCCGAAAGAGATAAACATAATAATATCAGTTTTGTAAAATTAGAGACCACGCACTTTTTTGTTTCTAAAAATATAGGAACAAGCTTAGATGGACTTAATAATGATACTCTTACCGTTGATAATACGTGGAAGTTTTATATTGCACCAAAATCAATAACAGCTTCAACGGTTATTGTATTACAGAAAATAGATATTCGGGAACACATAGAAAAAAGTAATCAGAAAGATTTGAAATTTATCTCTTTACTGGGACAGCAGGATACTACAGGAATTGGGATAAAAATAATCAACCAAAATAGCAGTTTTATAAATCCTGCCTTGTTAATCTGCACATTAGATACATCCGTTTATTCTATCAGTTATCTTAAAAATGTTTCCTCTTTTGCTTATGATGTTCCAATGGGTATGTGGGTTAAACAAGG
>JAUVIB010000269.1 GCA_030592985.1 Calditrichaceae bacterium
AACGGGAAACCCGGCCAATCAATAGCGCTTGATGTTTTATGAGCTACATCATCACGCGTTGAAATTAGTATTGGTAAACGATCCACTTTTTCAAAATTGAATACGCGCAGTTGTTTTTTTTCTACAGCGCGAATATGTTCAATATCAAGTTCTTTCACAAGAATATCAAGATAACGTTTTACCTCATTTTCTGGAAGGCTATCAACTTTTTTGTTAATATTTAACATAATTAGTTTCTTTTTTTAATAAATTCGCTTCGTAGGTTTTCAACGGTATCAAAAATAGCTGTAATTTTATCATCGGTAATCTGATCATCCATATTTATGCAGCAAACTCCGGTCAAATATGGGTTGTCCGAGTCGTTGACAAGACGGGTGATTGTCTCCCTGATCTCATCAGATGATTGTTTTACCAGTTCAACCGGGCTTAAACGAATATTTAGAAACGTATTCGGCAGATATTTTCTGAGAATTTTTATATCACCGCCCCAGCCTACATCCAAAAAATCAAGATGGGGAATTTTAGCAAAGCTTTCTGCATGGCGATGTGGATCATCCCCGCAATAGTGCACGCCAAATGGACGACTCGCCTTACTCCATTCAATATCAAAAGGAAGCAGAAATTTTTCATAGTCTTCCGTAGATATCATCGTATGCGAACATTCGGAATGGAGGAATAATGGTTTTTTAAGATTTCTTACATTACGATTTACGGAAATAGAAGTACTTCCGGTTTCTGATTCTAAACCATTAGTAAATTTTTTAATAACCATGGCTATTTTAGATAAATATTCTTTAGTTTCTTCCGGCTGCATAAGCATATCCATAAATATGGATTCTGCCCGAATATCCATTGCGATATTGAGAATACCGCCCCAATTAACATCACCAGATAAATATCCATATTTTTTCTTCAATTTTTCCAGCATGTTTTCAAAATTTTTAAAAGAGATCGATTTAAATGCATCATCCGGATTCAGGTGAAAATCTTCTCTTTTTGCCGAAATCACCTGGGGAGGATGATTCTCCGTATATTCAACTTCACAGCCCAACATTTCAGAAAGCAGAAAACCAGATGCCAGATGAACTGCGCCAGCTTCCGGCCGTTGTTCATCTTTCAGTGAACCCAAACCAAATTCCCCCCATCTTTCATACAAAATCTTTTCCATTTTTTGTTCATCTTCAACTCTGCGAGCAGGGTGAAAGAAAAAATCTCTATCAAAAGAGATCCCCTCATGTTTGTTCCACCATTCCGGGGCAAGAACGATATCGACCGGTATCACCTTATTGCCTAAAAATTTATTATATTTGTACTGACACGTATTTTTTAAGTCCATGATTTTTCTGCCTGTTTTTTCCAGTTATCTGTAATAAAACTTATATTCTCTGAGGGTAATAAAACCGATAATCCGAACCGGTTGATACTTTGTCTTGATTCTTCAATTTGAATTTTATTGTTATTATCCGAGATATAATAGTTTTCATTTGCGATTTTCAGAAATCCTTTAATTCTGAAAATTTTATCTTTAATCGTTTCAAAGTAGCTTTGCAGTTCTTTTTTTGTGATGTCTTTTTGCTCTAAAATAATACTTCCGGGTCGTGATTTCACGGTATTATAAGTTTCAACTGCCGGCTGATATTGAATCTTCTGTTCCGTGTGAATAATAGATAAATCAATTTCCGTATATGTTGTTTTCAGAATTGGAGCGGTTTTGTTAAAATCCCGAATAAATTTAACCGTCTCATCATATTCATCAGCAGAGATTAAGTCCGTTTTATTCACGATTATAATATTACTGCTTCTAATTTGCTTTTCAATAGCAATAATATTCCGAGCAAGTTTCATGGTTTTTATTGCATCCACTATACAGAATGAAGTAGTTACATCATAGACCTCTTCAAGTTTATTCTCTTTTAGTATTTTTCCAAATGTAGATGGATCTGACAAGCCGGATGTTTCAATTAACAGGACGTCGGGATTTATACCTGCATAGTATTTTAACGCTGTTACCAATTCTGCACTTAGACAAGAACAGAAAATCGAACCATTCGTTATTTCATAGATTTGAGATGTATTATTTTCTGAATTATCGAATAATTTACTTAGTAATATCCCATCAACGGCGATTTTTCCAAAATCATTGATTATCAGCGCCAGTTTCTTTGAACGAAAGTGGTCAATCAGTTTATTGATAAGTGTCGTTTTCCCGGATCCAAGAAAACCGGTTACTAAAATAATTTGTGGTTTTTTTATCATTTATTAATCCTAAATTATATAAATCATAAGATTTACCAAATCTGTATCAATTAGTTTATCTTTAAATATTTTTCAATTTCATTTTTCAATTTTACTCGTGTTGGAATAATAGAAATAAATTTTGCTTCTCCGTTTATTAGCATAGTAGGTAAATTCTTCAATCCAATAATCTCTAATTTTGCTACATTTTCCTGATTTGTTATTTTTTGTTCAATTACATCAATTCTATCACCAAAAATTTCTTTCATTTGCATCGCTGCAAGTGTCATATATCCGCAAGCAGCACATGTGGCAGAATCAATCGTAAATACTTCGATTAATGGTTTTTCTAATGATGAATAATCCGGCATTGTTACTTCAATATTAAGTTTCTCTTTATGATAATCTTTTAAAAAAACATTTGTTGCATGAGGATTTTGCACCGCCTGAGAAATTCCAATAATGTTCTCGGAAGGAACATCATAAGGCATATCACAACCCGGGGCCAGAATGAAGTTCTTTTTCCCTAATTTCTCAATCAGCTCAATTGCATTCTTTTGATTATCTTGTTGATTACCGAGCAACATTACTGTGGTTAGCGGAATATTTCCGGAAATTACAATATTATAGGAATCTGTTATCTTCTTTGCTTTCACAATATCAATATTTTCATCAATAGAAATACTGTCAGGCTTAGTATGGCACATTACTTCTAAATTTTTTGTGGCGTCACCGCATACAAAAAAGCCATTATATATTTTTTTCTTACGTAAGTATTCAAATATCTTACTAAAGGGCTTGTGAAGAAACTGCTCAAAAGTATCAGGTGAAATTTGAGACACAATCGGATCAACGGCTGCAATAATATCCATACCAGCTTCAATATAGAAATCCGCTATTCTCAAAAACACATCGGTACAAATATCGATTAGATTCTGAACAAATTCTTCATCCTCATACATATCCATAAACAAATTCATTCCTCGTAAGTGAGAAGCAAGGGTTAATGGCCCACAAATCAACCCATAAAGAGCAGTTTTTTCTCCAACTTCTTTTTTCATCCTTTCCATCACATTTAGAACGATAGGCAAACGACCGTCACTCTTTTCCGGCAGTCTAAATTCGATCTCTTTGTTCTCACTTAAGGGGTGGGTTTTAACTGATGGCGGCGCTTTTTCGGCCCACATTAGTTCACACCCCAATATTTCTGCTTCGATTTGCAAATCGAAAATTACAGGAATTCCATCGGGGCCATAAAGTTTGTGAGCCTCAATCAGGTTGGAAAATAATAATTCTTCACTCTGTAATAATTTATCGGCTGTAGTATTCGTAAGGCTGCCAACCTGTACTCCGGTATATGGTATCCAGGGAGTCCTATTAACTTCTTCATTATTCATTATTTTAAAAATCAATTCTTTTCCGCTTAATTGCATATTTAACGCTCCATTAGTAATTGTTAAAAAACATTTTATCCACAAAAACATCCTGGAAATTTTCATCTGCATCTAACGATAGATGTTCAATTTTAGATAAAGTGTTTTCAAATGAATAGTCATCTGTGAAGAGCAGCATTTTGGCGCCTATCAGAGCGCTGTTACCAAGCTTATGAATTTTATATTCGTCAATCTCGACCATTCCAAGTTGTGTAACATTTTTAAGATTTATAAAATTACCAAATCCACCGGCAATGAAAACACGAGTAATATCAGCAAGAGATTTATCAAGTTTATTAACGAGTATTTGAAGTCCGGCAGCTAATGCTCCCTTTGCCAATTGAAACTCGCGCACATCTTTTTGAGTAAGATAAACTCTGTCCCCGATCTCCAGCTGTTCCTTTTCTCTAATTAGGGCGCCGCCGGCGTCAAGCGAACCATTTTGCAGGAATACTGCAACGGCGTCAATTAAACCGCTGCCGCAAATTCCAAGCGCTTCCTGATTTCCAATAACGTGATAATCAATTTGTGAATCCGCTAAATTAACCGAGGAAATGGCTCCGGACATTGCGGACATTCCCATGTGGATATTTGCGCCTTCAAACGCAGGACCGGCGGCAGTTGAGGCACATAACATCTTTTCGTTATTCCCGACAACGATCTCTCCGTTAGTTCCTAAATCAATTAACGCAGTCAGATGAGGCGTCTTATCCATTCCGGAAGCAATAATTCCGGCAAAAATATCACTGCCGATAAAACTTGCAATGGGACGAGCAAAAATAATCTGCACACTATTTTTCAATTCCCAACTTAAGTCTTTCGCCGAATATTCTTTTGATTCGTTGTTTGTTGTTTCAAACGGATACATTGATAAAGGTTTAACATCATATCCACAGAACAAGTGATGCATTACAGAATTACCCACCAGCACTATCTTTTTTAAGTCTACATTTTTCCCTTCAAGCAAAAGAGTAATTAGACGATACGCTTCATCTCTGATAAGATTTTTTAATTCTTCAAGTCCCTCTTTTGTTAGTCCGTGCATAATTCTGGACATAATATCCGAGCCAGAACGGGTTTGAGGATTTCGTGATGTTTGGACATCAATTACCTGACTTGTGGATAAGTTTATCAATTGGGCAACAATTGTTGTTGTACCAACATCTATGGCGATCCCAAAGCCTTCTAACGGTGTAAATGTGAACACTGAATTATCGGCGAGTATTAGTGATTCTAACTGTGGGATTTCAAGAGTTATATCTTCAACAATTTCACTTATACACGCCAATCTGTAATCAGAGTCTAAACCAAGTTTGTAAATTAGTTCTTTATGCTTTTGCGGGTCTTTTACATCTCCTGATAAGAGTTTTATTTTACACCCTCCGCAATAACCTTTACCACCACAGGGGAACTCGACTCCATACTCAAAGATTATATCTTTAAGCGGTGTACCTATATTTACATTTAGCTCTTTACCGAGAGGCTCTATTCGTAGTTTTACTTTTTCATTTTTATTCTGCATATTTTTTAAATAATCATTTCTACGTATTTATTGGTTAAAAATGTTGTTTAACTATTTCCTAACTTGTGT
>JAUVIB010000302.1 GCA_030592985.1 Calditrichaceae bacterium
CAATCTTTCCTCTAACTAAATCACGCAATTCTATCGCTGTTAGTTTTTGAATATTTTCCACGGAAATAGGTTCTCCAAATTTTATTTTAATTTCCCCTCTATTAAGTATCCACGAATCTTTTGCCAGAAGATGAAATAAACCCGACAGTCCAATGGGAATAATTTCCATTTCTAATTGCTTTGCCAGAAAAAAAGGAAGTTTCTTAAATGGTTTCATTTCCCCTGTTAAAGTACGGTGTCCCTCAGGTAAAATAATAATAGATTTACCTGTCTGCATATTCTTAATCGTTTGTCGGATGCTTCTGACAGAGCTATGAATACTATTACGATCAATAGGTATATTTCCCATTCTGCTCATTACCCAGCCATATAAGGGCCAGCGATGTTGACGTGCCGCTTCAATTCCACGGGTGAATCCAGGTACATAACCACCCAATAATGGAATATCAAACAGACTCACATGATTTGCCATATAAAGATATGATTTATCAGGATCAATTTCATCAGCTCCTTCTATAATTACCGGAATATGGAGAATTTTAAACAGATATCTAAGTAATCCTTTTAGCCATGGGTTATATCTCAGGGGAGATATAAGATATGATACTATTAAAGCAAAAAATAAGAAGAGAATAAAATAAATTACACTAATTGCCAGCAAGATATAAGAAACAACAGATTTCATCTCCAAAAAACCTTAATAGCTTGCGGTAAACATTCTATTTCTACCGGCGTAGAACCCATCAGTTCGCCATCAGGTGTTAATATTCGTGGAGAATCACTTTCAATTTTAATTTTCTTTACTTGATAGGTTTCAATTTCTTCAATGTAAATATGTTCTCCTGTAAACACTTTAGCCAAACTTTGCAGCAGTTTTCTACGAGTCATTATTTTAGCAATAGTAACATCAAAAAGACCATCATCAACTTTAGCATTTGGCGCCATTAAAAAATCTGCGCCTGTATATCTGGTATTCGAAACCTCTACAAATAGACTTTGCCGTTGAATTGTTTTACCATCAATTTCCATTGTTAAAAAATCGGAATCCAACTTTATTGTCCTATAAATAACTCCGAGAGTATAGGAAACATTGCCAAATATTTTCAACTTTCCTGCAGTTTCACTAACATCTGCTACAAATCCAAGCCCCAGAATATTTAAAAAATAGTAATCCTTGCCTTTCGTATGAAAATATCCAACATCAACCCTTTTTGTATTCGCCTTGGCAATTATATCTATTGCTTCTTTCCACTTTGACGAATCCAAATCCATATCATGGGCAAAAGCATTTCCTGTACCAATAGGCAAAATTCCTAATGGTATTTCCACTTTTCTTTTATTGGCATAATATCCGTTAATTACTTCAAAAAGACTGCCATCTCCGCCGGCAGAAATCAAGCCGTCATATTTATCAAAGTCCAGTTCACTAACTATTTTTTGACCATAACCGGGGTATTCACCGAGAAATAAATCAAAATCCAATCCTTTTTTCATAAATTCTGATTTTACTTGTTCCAATTTCTTCCCTGCTCGTCCATGTCCTGCATTGAGATTATAAATTATAGCAACTTTTTTATTAAACATATTTTCTATTTCTGTCTTTAATTAAAGTTATAGTTTTTCGACAACATTTGACACCGGAGCACTAATTATTAAGTTACTTTGCATATGAAAATAATCAAACATCTGACTACTTTCAATAATGTTTTTTTCAATTAAAGAGTTTGATCATTTTATTCCAAATATCATCCTATCAATTATATTAATAATTGCTTTTATTTTTAATGCTGGTTAATTTTAGTCTTTATTAAATTAAATATTCGAACAGGCTTAATGATAAGTTTAAAAAAAAATATTTATTATTCAATACCATTATTTTTTTTGTCACTTGCATCACTACATGCGCAAACCGGTATAGGCGTATCAGCCGGTGGACAATATCCTGGTATATCCTCGTCTGTTGAGCAGGATTTGCAATTTAAATTGGGATACGGGTACGCAGTTTTTTTACGACATGCCGTCATAGGAATAAGCGAGAGTATAAAACTGCATGCGCGTTACTCTGCTGATTTTTATTTTAATCCCATTGATTTCCCATCAGAAAATAATGTACAATACGAATTCAGCGATTTTTCAGCGGGGTTATTTTTTGTATTTAATCACAAAGCCACCTACAAATTTTACAGCGGTTTGTCTATCAATTATATGACTTCAAAAGCCGAAACACGCTATTATTCTCCATTCAACAGTCAGGAGATTATTCCTAAAGTTTTTACCGGTACAGAATACCAGATTGGCGAATATTATAGCCTTTATGCTGAACTCTTTTTTCAATATGGAGAAATTACCGCCGGCCCGGAGCAGTTACCGATAACCGGTTTTGGTTTGATGATCGGCGCTACTATGTTTTTTTCAACAGAATAATATTGATGCTATTAAAAAAACTAATGGAATATTTATGAACTTAGATGATTTATTACTTCAAAGTGACATCAATCCACATCCTTCATCAATTGTAAAATCATTTTGTTATACACCTTGCTACGCAACAAGTCCTCTTGTCTCCGGTTTACTTTCAAAGGAAATCAATCACCCTTATAAAATATATAAAAACGAATCCGCCCTCTGCTCCGAAATGCTCAAAACCGGACAAGTAGATTTTGGTCTTATTTCTGCCATTGACTATGAAGCCGGCAAAGGAAGCTGGATAATAATGCCAAACATTGGAATATCATGCCGTAAAGGAAGTTTTTGGGCCACACTTTTCATTAATAAAGGCATAAATTCCATCAAAAAAGTTGCCGTTGATCGTCATGTCCGCAACGAATATGCCCTGCTGCAAATCATCCTGCAAGAGCGGTATGAAATAGAAGCCGATTTCTCCCTGGTAGAACCTGATATAGAAACTATGCTTAGCGAAAATGACGCTGCTCTGCTTATTGGTGATAAAGCTTTACAGAATATAAAGAACTATCCCACTCACATTGATATCTGTGAAGAATGGTACGATATGAGCGGTCTTCCTTTTGTCACCTCATTCTGGGCCGCTCAGGAAATGTCCTTGAATGCAGGGGATGTTGCCCTGCTAAATCAAGCAAAAATCCATGGTGAATATCATTTAGATAAAATCATTAATAATTACGCTGAAGGTAACCAACTCAGTAAAATTTTAAATGGGGCCAATTTTAAGGATATTTTCTCTCTTGGATTACAAAATGAGGAAAAAGCCGCTTTGCAGGAATTTTATCAATATGCCTTTTACCTTGGCATTATCGATAACATTCCGGAACTTCACTTTTTTGAAGAGTAGGTGTATTTCTTTTGGGTTTGTTTCTAAATAGGATTTATTTCGTTCTATATCCCCATTATGCGTGGATTGTGTTAAAAATTTAAATTATTTAGAACAGTCGTAGTTTACAACCTGAAAATATATAGCAAAAAGTTTTCTTTATTTTATTAATATACACTTGTTTAGCCGGGAAAAATCTCCTGCATCAAGCTTGTAGAAGTAAATACCTGATGAATATTTATTAGCATCCCATCGAACTGAATAAAAACCTATATCTCTATCCTCGTTCACCAGTACATCAACCAGTCTGCCATTTATAGTGTAAATTGATAATTGAACTCGTGTTTTCTTAAATATTTGAAAAGAAATATGGGTAAACGCATTAAAGGGATTGGGATAATTTTGGTCAAGAACAAATTCCGGAACAATTCTTTTTTTAGAATTTGGAACAGAGATTGTCAACGGCTCATTCCCCTGTAAATAATGATATAAGTACAGATGGCCAACACTTACATACCAAATATTTGTCTTATTGCTGATATATTCCAGATGCTCCCAGGCATAATGTGCATCATTGAAACCATTTTCCAGCAAAAAGTAGGGGTGGGTCATCACATGGTAAATTCCACCTTTGGCAAACACTTCATCAAAATAAGAGTTGAGATCAGAGAGGTCAGTTGTTCCCTCCCAGATTGGACAGGCTTCACGGGAAATACCAATCGTGTGAAAATAGCCCGCATCATAATTCCATTCGGCAAAACGGTCAAATGGCCAATTATATCGCCGGTTAACTAAATACTTGTTTTCTCCCACGAGACTATTCACAATGTCATCATAATAATTTGCCGGCGCAATCCACGTATACACATATTCTTTTTCACCACTTTTAAATGAAGCCGGTAAATCCAAATTATCAAATATATCCTGTTTACTTCCGGCAATTTCACCCAGCGGATCATCATACGGACCATATGAATGCATTCTTGAATGGGAACATGCCTCAACATACCCTGAATCAAGTTGTGTTTGAATATTCTGCCATGTCGCTGCATTGCAATATTGCGTGATTATGCCACATGAGAGCCATAAATGATACTTTCTAAATTGCCTGCATGTTATTTGAAATGCTTCATCACTTTGATACCAGATTTTGTCACCGCTATCAGCCCAATCATCCGCAGAGCTGGTAACTGCAGCTTTCCGATCATCATAATATTCACAAATTCTCCCATATACAATGGGTAGATTTTCATTTTTAGTATCACATATTTTTATATATATTGAGTCGGTTTCACTACTAAAAGAGGCCGAAACATAGGCCAGTCCGCTCGTATAGTCAAATCGTACCGCTTCGATTCCATTAAAAAAGTCGTTCGAACTTTTCTCAGTGAGAGCAATCCATTCCTGCCTGTTTGAATGACTTTTATAGGCATGTAAATCAGAATAGCCCGCCGGAATTTCAATTTCATATGTTAGCGGATACGATAAACCATAATCCATATGGATTCCCGGATCAACCGTAATAATTAGTTCATTATCAACCGTATAATTAACCATGAGAATTGGTTCGGATGGTTCTTCAGGTTCTGAAGAATTATAACCTCCAAGCGATTCAATTTCAAC
>JAUVIB010000340.1 GCA_030592985.1 Calditrichaceae bacterium
AATATCTAAAAATAATTATCATTTTATTAGGAATATTGACTACTATTGCGATTGGCAATGTTATGTTAGTTACTCGTTCGTTTCTTTTACCTATAATATTATCGGTATTCATTTACTTTATTTTGGATCCCTTAATTTGTTTTTTTGAAAAAAGACGTATTCCAAGCGGACTCTCTATTTTTCTGACATTGTTGATTTTCGGGTTAGTTTTTTTCCTGTTGGGCATTATGATTAATGAAAGTATTGAGGCTTTTAGCAAATCTTTCCCTGTTTACGAGACGAGAATCAATACTTTGTTAACACAAGTCCAAACAACATTCAAAATTTCCGACAACTTTTTATCCGGAGATTGGAAAAATGATCCCTATTTAAAGGATATCATGGAAAACTTTTCTATCACTGGGATTATCCGCTCGGTTTTAGGTTCAATTAGTAAGTTTTTTTCAAAATTCACTTTAGTAATGCTTTTTCTTGTTTTTATTTTAATCGGTAGAAACCAATTTGAAAAAAAAATAAAATTAGCTTATGATGAAACCATCTCATCCCGCTTAACAGAAATTATTCATAATATACACATAAGTATCAGAACCTTTATTGGAATGCAGACTTTGATAAGCCTGACAACGTCGATAATCGTTATGATAACTCTATCCATTTTTGGTATGGATTTTGTTGTTGTATGGGGATTATTGACATTTCTACTGAATTTTATCCCAACAGTCGGTTCTATTATTGCAGTAATTCTTCCCGTAACATTTGCTTTTTTACAATTTGAGAATGTGTGGCTGGTTCTTTGGATTGCACTTATTCTTGCAACGGTACAATTTATAATCGGTAATTTAATCAGTCCCAAAATTGTGGGTAAAAGTGTTAATTTAAGTCCTTTGGTTATTCTTTTTTCTCTGTTGTTTTGGGGGTGGCTCTGGGGAGCTGTTGGTATGTTTCTGGCAGTCCCATTAACGGTTATTGTTAAAATCATTTTTGAAAATATTGAAAGTCTTCGGCCGATTAGCGTCCTCATGGGCAGTGGCAAGAATTAGCAGTAAAATGAAATCTATCCATACGAATTTAACCTATAAAAAAATCATTAAATTTTGGCTGCCCTTGCTCTTAACCTGGTTAATGATGTCAGTTGAGGGAATTTATCTTGCCGCCATCATTGCCCGTCTCCCTGACGCAAAAGTAAATCTCGCTGCTTACGGTGTTGCTTTTTCCTTTGCAATTCTGATTGAATCTCCGATTATAATGATAATGAGCGCTTCTACGGCGATTGTCGAGAATCGTTTTACATTTTACAAACTGCGGCAATTTACTAATATCCTGAATTTAATAATTACTATTTTTAGCCTGATAATTATCATTCCCGGAATTTTTAATATTATTGCGTATAACCTCCTGAATTTACCGGATAATGTAGCAAAATTAACCCATAGTTCATTAATTATTCTGATAACCTGGCCGGCGGCAATTGGATTTAGACGATTTTATCAGGGAGTAATGATCCGCAATGGACTGACGCGAAGGGTTGCCTATGGATCGATAATCAGGGTTACGAGTATGGGCTTATCGGCATTTATCTTATATAAATATTTTAATGTATCCGGTGCGCTTGTGGGAGCCGGCGCTCTTTCTATTGGTGTAATTATGGAAGTAATAGCCAGTAGAATTATGGCAGAATCCTCTGTGAAATATGTTCTTAAGCAAACGAAAGGGAGGAAGGATTATTCTCTTACACGTATTTTTAAATTTTATTATCCCCTGGCAATGATGCCTATGTTAGCGCTTTCAACACTGCCATTAATTGTCTTTTTCGTGGGCAAGGGAAAGTACCCTTTAGAATCGTTAGCTGTCTTACCGGTCATTAATAGTTTGGTATTTATATTTAAGAGTGTCGGGTTATCCTTTCATGAAGCGGCCATAGCTTTTTTAACAGTAGATAGAAAAAATTATGATATATTAAAGCGCTTTGCATATATATTAGCAGCTTTTTCTACCGTGTTGTTGTTTATTATTACTTCAACACCACTGGTAAATATTTGGTTTAGTGTAATAGCCGGTTTATCCGAAGAACTTAGCCGGTTTTCTGTGTTTCCTGCTCAAATTATGTTTATAATGCCGGCGCTATCTGTATGGATATCTTTTCAGCGGGCATTTCTTGTATGTAGAGAAAAGACACTGCCCATAACCATGGCGACCGTTGCTGAAGTTGTTGGGATAATTCTTGTTATGTTAATCGGTACAAAGGTGTTCTATGGAATTGGTGCTGTTATCGCCTCATTGGCCCAGGTTGTCGGCCGTCTATCAGCAGACCTCTATTTAATGATTCCTATAAAAATAGTGCGAAAAAAGGACAGTAAATTGCAATAATGGACATGAATTAATAAATTCTATTTAATAAAACAATTTAGGTCAAAATCGAATCCGGTATTAAATGGATTTTGCCCTAATTTTTACAATACAGAATAGAGGGGAAATATGGAAAAGAGCATACAAAAGAGAATTGAAGAATTGGGAAAGATTTTCGACTCTTTTATTGAATTTTATAATTTAAATAGTATTCATCTCTATACTTATTCAGATGAGAAACTTGTAGAAATTTATTGTTTGGGAATAGAGAGCAATGTTCAGCCATTGGAGATAAAGAATAGAGATATTGAACGTATTCATTCAAATCTTACTATTATATCCAGTACAAGGTCCAAACATCTAAAAAATATCTTGCATCATTTTGATTTGCATGTATTATCCGTGTTAAATATATCAGAGACAACAACTTATTACCTGGGTTTGGTATTTAATTCAAAACGTATAACAGCCAAAAAGCGGAAAGAATTGACCCTTATCAGGGAAAATGTTGAAAAATTAATGCAGAATTATCATCTCGCTAAAGAATTAAATCTTTATTCCACCAGGCTGGAGCAGGTTTTAAATGAGATGGGCGCCCTGCATGATGTTTCAAGGGCAATAGATTCCAGCGATAATCTGGATACACTACTGGCATATATTTTAAAAAAGACACAAATGCTGATGGATGTTGAAGCGGCCTCCATGATGCTAGTGGTTGAAGGTACAAACGAGTTGGAATTTAAAGTAGTTCTTGGGCCGAAATCGGACGGTGTTAAGCCATTCAGGCTGCCCATAGGAAAAGGGATTTCAGGATGGGTTGCTCAGCATGGGGAACCTATATTAATTCCTGATGTATATGCGGATCCCCGATTTGACCCATCCTTTGATAAACGCAGCGGTTTTCGAACCCGCAGCATGCTTTGTGTCCCGCTATTGTATGAATCAAAAATTATTGGGGTTATGACGGTATTGAATCGTATCGATATGGAACCATTCTCGGAAAGCGATAAAACGCTATTAATGACTTTCGCCTCGCAGGCTGCCCTTTCTATCGAAAATGCCAAACTACTTATTGCTGCTTTGGAAAAAGAAAGATTGGATCAGGAACTGCGAATGGCTTCAGAAATACAGAATCTGCTCATTCCCCATGAAATCCCTCAAATAGATCAACTGGATATTGACGCAACCTATATCCCTTGTAAAGAGGTAAGCGGTGATTTTTATGACATTATTGTATTAGATGAAAACCGAGCGGTATTTGTTGTTGCGGATGTCTCGGGGAAAGGTATTCCCGGCGCAATGGTGGTTTCTAATATGCAGGCATCCTTAAAAGCTTACTTGAAATATTGTTCTAATTTAATAGAGGTGGTAACTAATCTTAATGAAGCAATAATCTTAAATACAACTTCAGATCGTTATATCACTTTTTTTATAGGATTGTATGATAAACGGGACGGATCATTTCAATATATCAATGCCGGGCATAATCCGCCGCTGTTAATAAATAATAATGGGGATTTAACTGAATTGAATAAAGGCGGCATCTTTATTGGCTATATGCCCTGGGAATATGAAATGGATACCGTCAAATTAAATAGTGATGACGTTCTTACTCTTTTTACGGATGGCCTGGTCGAAGCGATGAATGAGCATGAGGAAGAATTTGAAAAAGAAAGATTGACAGAGCTTTTAATAAAGAATAAAAAGAATGGATCAAAAGAAATTTTAAAGACTATAATCAATGAGGTTAAAGAGTTTGCCGGAGCAACAGATTTCGACGATGATTTTACCGTTATGGTTATTAAAAAAGTTTAAGAAAGTTTTAATGATTATGTCCATTGCTCAGTAAATGATAGATTAAGATAATAATACAAATGATTGCAGTAATCTCCCCTTCCCGGTAAAAAATATCTTGACAAGTTGCGAAGGATGTTAAGAACAACACATCGGGATGCAATCAGATGTTACATCACAATATATCGGGGGATTGTTCCCCTTTTAGATTCAGATTAAGTCCATAAATTTGTGTAAAAAGAAATTTTTCATTTTTTTTAAATCATTCGGAAAAATTGCCATATCCTTTCTAACTTAAATTTCACAAAAAAAAGAAAGGAAAGGACATGGCAAAAGACA
>JAUVIB010000500.1 GCA_030592985.1 Calditrichaceae bacterium
AATTTATGGGTATATAATTGCGCGTATTCATTTTTTCATCAGTTCATATTTGGAACGATACACGAATTTTCCATAAGCAGGCAACCTCTTTGGCTAAACATCATGAAGTTGAATTGCATGCTCCGGCAGAATTTCAATTTAAAGAGATAAATGGAATTAAAATATATGGACTTCCATTGTGGCAAAAAGTTAAAGATCGAAAAAATATTCGCAGAGAAATATGGAAACGAATTCGTAAATCGTCAGCCGATATATATCATTTTCACGATCCTGAGCTGTTATGGATTGCAGTAAAAGC
This sequence comes from Calditrichaceae bacterium, assembly GCA_030592985.1. GTDB lineage: Bacteria > Calditrichota > Calditrichia > Calditrichales > Calditrichaceae > JAUVIB01. Next base: position 299 of record JAUVIB010000500.1, read on the forward strand.
CAAAATATTTTACCGTAAGTGTATGATCTATGATGTACATGAACACTATCCCAGAGCAATCTTAGACAAAAATTGGATTATAGCTGTGTTCCGAATTCCGATCAGCTTGATTTTCGATTTGTATGAACGGGTTTGTAGCCGATTATTAAGTGGGGTTATTTATACAACGAGAATAATTGGCAAAAGGTTTTCACCTAAACACAGCATCTGTATCAGTAATTATCCCTTGATTTCGATGCAAATAGATACTCCTTATGTAAAGAAAAAAGATCAATTAATTTATGTTGGTGGTATTACAAAAATTCGAGGATTTATTGAACTTTTAAAAGCTCTGAAATTTCTTATCAAAAGTAAATATTCTGATATGAAATTAGTGGTTGTTGGAAGATATTTTGATATTCGTTTTGAGAAAGAAGTTAATAACTTGATTGATGACTTAAATTTATCGAACAATATTCAATTTCTTGGACATTTACCCTATTTTCAAATTATGCCATTAATTGCAGAATCGATGGTAGGGATAGTGACATATTTGCCTTACTCTAATAATATTGTCTGTTTACCGAATAAACTATTTGAATATATGTCTTGTGGCACTGCTGTTTTAGCTTCAAATTTTGAGTTATATGAAGAGATTATCAATGAAGCAAGATGCGGTTTGGTAGTTGATCCTTCACAACCAGTCGATATAGCTGAAAAATTAGACAAAATGTTATCGAATCCAAAAGAACTACGGACTATGGGTGAGAATGGTAAAAATTCCATATTAAAACGATATAATTGGAATTTTGAAGAAGAAAAATTATTAAAATTTTATAGTTTTGTGCTAAAGAATAGTGTGAAATGATGTATCGTACAACTTACAATAAATCCATTCTCTTTTTCAGCCATTATTTTCCCCCAGAAGTGAATGCACCGGCAAATCGCACTTATGAGCATACTGTCCGCTGGGTTAAATCAGGAGTAGCGGTAACTGTAATCACAAATCATCCGAATCATCCTCATGGAAGACTATATCCCGGGTATCGGAATCGGTGGATTTCCCGGGAAAATGTTGACGGTGTAAATGTTATTCGTGTGAAGACGTTCCTAACGCCCAACAAAGGGACTATAAGGCGCTCGATCAATTATTTAGTCTATATGCTGATGGCTGTTTGTGTTTCTCGAAAAATAAAGCAAGTTGATGTAATTGTGGCAACAAGTCCCCAGTTTTTCTGCGGAATTGCCGGAGCGATTGTTAGCCGGATGAAAAACAGACCATTGGTATTAGAAATCAGAGACCTGTGGCCCGATTCAATAACTGCCGTAAATGCAGTTAGGAAAAATATTCTAATAAAAATATTAATTAGAATTGAAAAATGGATGTATTTTTCCGCAACTAAGATAATAACATTAACCGATGCTTTTAAGGCACATATTGTTGGATATGGTTATTCTGAATACCAGGTAAAAACTATTACAAATGGTATTGATTTTCACAGGATGTCAATAGAAAAATCGGGGCTTGATCTATTTGATAAAAAGGATCGTTTTATCCTTTCGTATATCGGAACTTTTGGATTAGCGCATAAACTTGAAATAGTATTAAAAACTGCGGAACTATTAAAAACCCAGCAAGAGATTCATTTTTTATTAATTGGTGATGGCGCTGATAGAAAGCATCTTGAAACTGTAAAACGTAATATGTCAATTGACAATGTGACGATATTGCCACTTCAGCCGAAAGATAAGATTCCGTATTTTCTGGAAATGTCCGATGCCGGTTTGATCATGTTAAAAAACAATACACTCTTCAAGACTGTGATTCCATCAAAAATGTTTGAATATATGGCTAAAAAAAAACCGATTATCGTATCGGTTCCGAAAGGTGAAGCAACCGGAATTGTTCAGAGATATAATTGTGGTTTAGTAGTCCAACCTGAAAATCCTGCGGAGTTGAAAAGAGCAATTTTAAAACTATATCATGATCCCGACTTAAGAGCCACGCAGGGTGAAAACGGATATTCCGCAGTTTACCGGTTTTTTAACCGGGATTCTTTAGCCCAAAAAATGCTTGAATTAATATTAGATGTTTGTTAATACCGTTTACTGTTTATTATCGAATTGCATTAGGTTTAATAAATATATCTTGCCATGAAGGAAAATGTTTTATACATTTCACACAGAAGAAATATTGAGGGTGTGAATTACTTCTATTTGCTACGTAAAATAAATTTTTAAATAAGTTACCAGCCAAAATTTTGAAGATTTGCAGAATGTTTACTCTGTAAATCGATCAATCTTGAACTAAAAAAATGAATGTTAATCTTTTGGGGTAAGTATTGTATTTACAGTTATTAGTCATATTAATTATTACACTA
>JAUVIB010000502.1 GCA_030592985.1 Calditrichaceae bacterium
TACTAAGATTTTTCTTTTCATGAGAACCCTTTAAATAATTCTATCGGAACGTTGTTTTCGTCAATAAATCAGCATAATTATATAAAAATTTACTCAACATAATAATAAATCTTCGTCAGCCATTTACTGCTGTCAGGTTCTTTTGAAGGATCGGTAACATACTCTTCTATGACTAGTGATTTTTGGGTTAATTTATTCCGCTGCAAATAAAGATCTAACGCATAATGGGCATTAGCAGACTGATCATATGGCCCATAATAATCAACATAATAAGCAATTCCCGGATCAATATTTATGGTTATTACGTCATTCATTCTAATATTTTTATTCACCGGAATCGCAGCTGCCATTATACCTTTTCTGTTTTTTTCATCCCAACTAAAGTACAAACCGGAAGGAGAGCCTATCATTTTACCATTTTTTCTTTTAATCGTTTTCATAATTTTTACGTATGACTGTGCGAAAAAGTCTTTCATCTCTGGAAAGCTAACATCACCTTTAACCGAAGCATACTTGGCGGCCGGTAAAACGGATTTATGAATCTTATATTTTAAAATATCCTGTGCTTCTTGTTCGCATATTTTTTTTAGCAGTTCTAAACCCCGGTCAAAATCACTCCCCACCATCTCATCCATATCCATAAACAGCATCATAATATTCATCGGGAATTTATTAACCCCGCTAAATCCCCATAAAGCTTTAACCTGTTTACCGTCAGATAAAAGACGCAGATAGCCGTCAGATTCACTTTCAAAAGGCTTCATAAAATGCAGATGATAGGTAATCTCCTGATTCTCTTTTATATCGATATTTATCATCTCCCCTTTGCCGGTTATTTCAGGATCACCTGTCCATTTATAAGCAGAACCAACTTCACCGTCAATTCCTTCTATCGTTACTTCCATTTGCGGATCCTGTTCCGCCCACGGCGACCATTCTTTCCAGGCACTCCAGTATTTTACATGTTTAAATACTATCTCTTTTGGGGCCTCAATAATTAAGGAACGTTCAACAAGATAATCTTTCGGCGCTAAAAAATTTAATATTAATAGTACAATGAGAAGAAGTAATATTGTGATACCTATAATTTTGAGCGCTTTCATCTTCCCTCTCCTTCTGTTACTGGGAATTAATAATTTATTTCGTTAGTATCGAAATCGTTGATTTCTTACTTTCTTTAGCCATGTTACGTTGCACCAGACTGTGATATAGTTTGCCCCCTACTTCACAAATCGTTAATCGGTGTTCCCATGCCTGAGGCAGGCGAGCTTGTTCTTAAATCAATTTGTATTTACTTTTTATGGACAAGCACTACTTAGTCGGTACATAGCAACATTGTAAGGGGCAAGGAACTTAGTTTTTCACTTTCTTCATTCTGCCCATTCCGGGAAAGCCCTAATTGCATCCATATAGTTATGAATTTTATCAGTATGACAATCTTCCTGCCAGACACCTTTTTGAAAACGATCGGTACGTTCACTAACGCTGCCATCATTAAAGGTGGCATATAGTCCGTAATTCAACGCCTGATATGCCACACCCTTAAACTCATCTGAACCGGTCGCTTTGCTATACATGGCCAGCACGGCACCATAAGTGGATAAGATTCCGCCCCAGGGATTTTTATCATAATCCTGTTCACCGCATACAGGGACCCCATCTACTACACTTGTAAAATTTTTATTCACAAAATCTATCAATGCCTTAGCATGTTTCTTCCAATGAGGATCGATTGTATCTTTCTTCTCAATTAAATAACGTGCAAGATTCAAAGGTGACCAGGCTATACGGTTATCCGTTTCCTCATGATCTTCAAAAAATTGAACCCATAACATCCCGTCTTCTTTAAGATTTGGAATTTGGTATTCAATAATCCATGTCCATAATTCTTTTCTCGGATCAATAAATTCCTTATACCCTTTTTCAATTAAACCATCAAAAAGGCGTAAGATAAAAGACATATTTCCGGAAACCTCACCCCGTGCCTTACCGGTACGATAATCTGCACGAAACGGCCATGGCGAGTGCAGACGATCTCCCTGTCGTCTATTAGCAGCTAATACCCGCGCATTACGTAATGCCTGATCTAAATATAATTTATCTTTTGTTTCATCATATAGCCTTAACAGGGCATATCCTGCAATCCCTGCTTTATCCGGCTGGATTTCATAGGGTAAATCCCGCTGACAGCCGCAATCGGGCGGTTGGAAAGCAATCCCGGCCCATCCGGTTGAATGTGAAAAATGTGGATATTTCCCCTTGTCAGGTGTAACCGCTTCTTTAACAAGATAATCACCCATAAATTTTGCAAATTGAAGAATTTTTTTCTTCTTTTTTCCACTATATTCATAATATTTTAAATAAGATATGATTCCCATTCCATTCTGAGTTGCCGGAATTAGTGTCGCCCAATCGCGAAAAAGTTTATATTCTCCATCCATAAAAGTATAAACAACGAAGCTCGGATAACCATTTTGAAATGGACTGTTAAGATACCAATCCATCTCTCTTTGCAGAGCGTCTTTCCATGTAGTCCAAGGCAGGAGTATGCCGTTATTATCATA
>JAUVIB010000423.1 GCA_030592985.1 Calditrichaceae bacterium
ATTCCTGATATGAAGATTTCCCTCTTCTCCGCTTCCATCCGAATGTCCGGTCATATATACAAAAGTAACACCTGGATAATCTTTTTCCAATTGAGACATAGGCGTTAGATATTTATCGATCATATCTTGTTCGCTATAGCCGGAAGCCTGCCCGCACCAAGACCAGATTATTACATTTACATCAGCATGAGACGGATCATCCAGATAGGCACGGGTATTGTCCACCCATTGTGGGTAATATCCACAATCACCACCCATGGCATAATCATGAAGATCCAAGGCGCCATTTGTTCCTCCATTATTGTATACAAATATACCATCAGATAACGATAGTCCCAGCCCGCCACCATTGGCAAAGCTCACCAATCCCGTCATTCCTGTTGTTAATTGACTACCGTGTGAGGTATGTCCATAAGCGATATGAAGATTTTCTTTAGCCTGATTAATTGCGGCTTCAGGAATTTTTGTAATATCTGTACATTGGTGATCGATGATTTTCCCCTGAGCAAAAAGAGGGAATTGCCACCCTGCTAAGATGGCAAAAAAACCAATAAATAAATTTCTTCGAATACATTTCTTAAGCATACTTACCTCCTTACGGTTTTTTAACAAAATAAATAATTGTAGTATAAAAGTAAAGAAAGAAAATTGATGTGTAGAATATATTTCTTCTGTTATCAGTTGATATTGAATTTTCAACTCAGGGATTATTGCGGTATTTCTTTTAAAGAGATTAGACAGGAGTGAAAGTTACCAAGCAGCATCTATTTTTTACAAGCAGATTATGAATAAATAATCTGTGCCCCTCAAAATGATCCTAATATGATAAAGATAATTTAATCCGCATGGTTATAAGCAATAAAGTGGCATTGAATTTCATTTTTGCTTCAAATGTTTATTTGATATAGATTGCCCGCCTATGGATTTAGAACTAAGTTTACTGCAAATTATTCTCGCGATTATCATCGTTATTGCAGGCACGATTGCCCAAGGCGCGGTTGGGTTTGGTCTGGGGCCCTTATCGGTTCCCTTGCTTGTTTTAGTCGATCCGGTTTTTGTACCCGGGCCGGTATTGGCTAATGCATTGTTGTTAACTCTTCTGATGTTCAAACGCGAAATCAGTGACGTCGATTATTTTGGTATGAAATGGGCAGTCGTTGGTCGACTGATTGGCTCCGTATTAGCAGGCATTTTTTTGGCGTTTCTGCCAAGAGAAGCGCTTAAGTTATATTTTGCAATTGCCATCTTCATCGCTGTGGGAATTAGTTGGATCGGTATAACCCTGCCTCTCAAGCGGTCAACTCTTGTTGGAACTGGAACGATATCAGGATTTATGGGAACATCTGTTTCCATAGGCGGACCACTCATGGCTTTAATATATCAGAATATGTCCGGAGCTAAAATCCGCAGTACTCTTTCCGGAATTTTTGCAATCGGAACACTGTTTGCTCTGATCTCTCTCATGATTGTTGGATATTTTGGAGAGAGAGAGGTATATGCATCCATAATTATTCTGCCAGGAATAATTGTTGGTTTTATACTTTCAAGACATGCTGTGAAATTGCTGGATCAAGGTTTTATGAAACCGGCCATACTATCCCTTTCTTCTTTTTCCGCTTTAGCGATTGCCATATCATATTTTTTTTAGTGTTCGGAAATTATTCTATCTCCGCTGAGTATGTGAATTTCTGCGATTTATAATTAGCCTATTTAGGCCTCGATCTTGAAAAATCTTTTGGTTCTATGTGAAATCGTCATAACAGATAATATTTAACCACACAAGACCATATTGAGTAAAACTTTTATTGTTTTTTTACTAATTTTTAATTCTAACTATAATTCATTAAATTGCATTAATCAGTTGTTTTAAATAGGATGAACAATGTCAGACGATAGTAATAAAAATGTATGTGATTATGCCCATATAATCTTAGATAATATTACGGAAGGTGTTTTCACCATTGATAAAAACAGGCGTATTACATCATATAATCGTGCAGCGGAAAAAATTACTGGCGTCAAAGGCGGCGAAGCTATCGGCCAATATTGCTATAATGTGTTTCGCGCGAATATTTGTGAGAGTGAATGCGCATTATATAAAACCATGAAAACCGGCCACCCAATCATTTCAAAAACTATTTATATAATCAATTCAGCGGGTGATCAAATCCCTATCAGTATATCCACGGCTATGCTTCGTGATGAAAAGGGGAAGTTGATTGGAGCGGTGGAAATCCTTAGGGATATAAGCGCTGTTAATAAACTTCGCAAGGAGATTGAAGGGAAATATACTTTTTCGGATATCAATAGTAAAAACAGTGAAATGCAACGAATATTTAATATTTTGCCTCAGGTTGCTGAAAGTGGCAGTATGGTATTAATTGAAGGTGAAAGCGGTACGGGGAAAGAACTATTCGCCAGGGTTATTCATGATTTAAGTAAAAGAAAAAAGAAAAAACTTATTGCGGTTAACTGCGGCGCTCTGCCGGATACATTACTGGAATCAGAGCTGTTTGGATATAAAGCAGGCGCTTTTACCGACGCTAAAAAAGATAAAAAGGGACGATTTGCCCAAGCTGATCAGGGAACAATTTTTCTTGATGAAATCGGAGATATTTCACCGGCTTTCCAGGTTAGATTGCTGCGTTTTCTGCAGGACAAGGTATATGAACCTCTCGGTGCAACCGAACCGGAAAAAGCCGATGTGCGAATAATCGCTGCTACCAATAAAAATCTCATGGAATTGGTTAAACAGAATATATTTCGTCAGGACCTTTTTTATCGTATTAACATAATTAAACTAACGATTCCTCCACTACGGGAACGTTCAGAGGATATCCCTCTTTTAGTCAGGCATTTCATTGCAAAATATAACCGTATTATGGACAAAAATATTGAATCGGCGACGCCTGAAGTATTAGAAATACTCATGCGGCATTCCTTTCCGGGTAATGTACGGGAATTGGAAAATATAATTGAACGCGCCATGGTTCTATGCCGCTACAAACAAATACAACCGCAATGCCTTCCGCCTGAATTTATAGATTACAAGAGTAAACCTATCCTGTACGCTAATGTAAAAACCACAATAAGAGACAGCGAAAAAAGAATAATTATTGAAGCCCTGGAACGAAATAATTGGAATCGACTGGCCGCTTCAGCTGATATTGGTATACACAAAACGACCCTGTTTCGCAAGATAAAACAATTTAATATTATCCTGCCTGCTATTGACGGTAGAAACAAAAAAACGAATCTCATAGAAGATTATACATAGTAGCAAATGTGCTACTATGCAACCCTATACAGTATCACAGTAGTGCCTATACTACTATATAGATGTCGTTTTTAGCCCTTCCTACACCTCATAACCTATTGTTTTTTCACCTTTTATAGATCATATTATCAACCGCAAGTCCATTGGCATTAATATTGCATGGAATAGGCTGGAGATTCTTATGAAAATTGCAATTGCTGC
>JAUVIB010000284.1 GCA_030592985.1 Calditrichaceae bacterium
TGGCTGAGGATGTTTCTGCTCCATCGGGGCTGGCGAGCTTTTTTCAGCTCGACAATGATTCTTTCTGGAAAGGTATTTTGGTCGTGGGGAAATAAAAAATTGAGCGAACTAAAGGGGAAAATAGTACGTCTACGGTTTCAACTCAAAGATGCAACATTCTATGCTTTTGATATAAAAGAATAAAGGATTGATTTTATAATTTTTTAAAGATCAAAATAATGGATTTATTATTAATTATTAGAAAAAAATGTCATTTCGACCAACGGGAGAAATCTTAAATTTAATGTAATAGTAAAAATTTTAATAAATATGGAATTAATTATGTCCTTAGCTCAGCAGCCAACAAATAAATTGGTTGAATGTAAAAGGTAAACAACCCCCTTGCCCCCTTTTTTAAGACTGCCCGGCTAAGACGCGTGGGGATCATGTTTAACTACCTGTAAATATACATGTTAACTCGTTGTTTGCTGAGCTAAAGAAATAATCATATATGGAATTATACTGCTTTTTGGGATTCCCACAAGAAACCCAGTAGAACCAATTATTTATCAGGCAAATAAATTATCCTTGGAGGAAGTTATGCAGAATTATAATCGTCGACATTTTATTAAAACAATTGGAGCGGCGTCTTTGGCAGGCGTTCTGCCGGGTAACTTGATGTCAAATCCAAAAGGAAAAATCATTTGGGGTAATTTGCTTCATCTTAGTTTTAATATGTGGGAAGACTGGGATGCTCCCGGAAAGGAAATGCGTAGCTATCGTCCATTTCTTCGCTTTGATGAAAAACTGTGGAATGATCTATTGAATAAAATGGCGCAAAATCGCTTGAATATGGTGGTCATCGATTTGGGCGATGGAGTGCAGTATAAAAGTCATCCCGAAATCGCTGTTAAAAATGCCTGGTCTACCGGTAAACTTAAAGACGAATTAAATAAAATCCGCAATTTAGGATTAGAACCAATTCCCAAGCTTAATTTTGCCTCATCGCATGACGCCTGGCTTGGTGAGTATTCAAGATGTTTGTCCACCGAAAAATATTATAAAGTATGCGCCGATCTGATTGCCGAGGTTATCGATCTGTTTGATTCCCCCCGATTTTTCCATCTTGGAATGGATGAAGAGGATACTAAAAATCAAAAATACTATAAATATTTAACCGTCCGTCAATATGATCTCTGGTGGCATGACTTCCTTTTTCTTGCTAATGAAGTGCAAAAAGGAGGCGTACGTCCCTGGATTTGGTCCGATTATTTTTGGCATTATCCCGATCGTTTTATTAAAAAAATGCCGAAAAATGTTGTACAAAGTAACTGGTATTACGGAACTAAATTTGATAAGGAAAGTAAAGCGGTTCAAGCATATAAGTTGCTGAATAAACAGGGATATGATCAAATTCCCACAGCAAGTAATCACTCCTATGATGAGAATTTTTCCTTAACAGTAGATTATTGCAGAAAACAGATTGATGCGAAACATCTTTACGGTTTTTTGCAAACACCCTGGCGGCCGACCATAGAGGAGTACCGTCAACATCATATGGAAGCCATTGAGCAGGTCGGAGCCTCTGTCGCAGCTCTAAAAAAAGGAATAGATTGATTTTGTTTTTAATACAGCGGAATCAAATACATTCTCTTTTTTTGAATCATCATCATAAATTTCTTGGAAAAATATTAGGTGCTGTTGCCATCCTGTTATTATCATTCACGATATTCATCATCTCATGCAGCACCAATCAACTGCCAAATCAAGCTCCGAATAATTTACGCAGTGAATACCGCAGCAATCCTTTGGGAATTGATAATCCCCGGCCGAAATTATCGTGGAAACTGCAAAGTGAGCGGCGGGGAATACGGCAAAGTGCCTATCAAATATTAGTGGCTTCCAATCTGAAGACTCTGGCTGATGATAATGCCGATGTCTGGAACAGCCGAAAAATTAATTCAGAGCAGTCTGTTCATATCATTTACAGCGGACCGCTGTTGAAATCGGGAAAACGCTACTTTTGGAAAGTACGTATTTGGGATGAAAAGGGAAGGGTTTCAGCTTACAGCGCTCCGGCCTGGTGGGAAATGGCATTTTTGCGACAGGAAGACTGGGAAGCCGACTGGATTGCAGCGCCTGAAGAGATAAGCGAAGGCAGTGATATCCCTTTTGGAGATTGGATTTGGCATCCTTCACGAAACGGTAATGATGAAAGTGTCTATTTTGTACGGAAAATTGATCTTAATGCAGATTGCGCCATTAATCAGGCAAAAATTAAAATTACCGCAGACGATGGTTTTACACTTTATGTCAACGAGAAAAAAGTCGGAAATGGAGAGCAATGGCGGGATATTTTTGTTTATGATGTTACGTCTTTACTTACTGGTGAAAACAATATAATCGCTATAAAAGCCTTTAATAAATCGAGAAGCAGCGGCTTGGTATTCGGGATGAATGTGGTTTATCAAAATGGTGTAAATAAAATATTTACTTCGGACGAAAACTGGCTTTGCAGCATAAAAAAAATAGTGAATTGGCAAAAAGGGAAAAGTAATGATTCTTTATGGGTAAAGGCGGCCGTTGTTAAAAAATATGGAGAAGCGGACTGGGGATATCTTGAGTATCGTCATCCTGCAAAATCTTATCTGTTTCGCAAAGAATTTAACCTAAGTGATAAAACCGAGAAAGCGCGGATATATGTAAGCGGTTTGGGGCTTTATGAATTATATATTAACGGAAACCTCGTTGGCGATGATAAGCTGAGACCAGGCTGGACACGTTTCCCTAACAGAGTGCAGTATCAGATTTATGATGTTACTAAATTCTTAAAAAAAGGCGCGAATGCCATAGGACTTATGCTTGGGAACGGTTGGTGGAGCAGTGTAATGGGCGGAAACTGGCGCAACAGTCAGCCACGCCTGATTTGTCAGTTAAAAATTTCTCAACTGAATGGTAGCAATACACAAATCGTTAGTGATAAGACATGGAAAGTTACGCAGTCTCCGATCCTTGAAAACTCCTTATTTAACGGCGAAACCTATGACGCACGGTTGGAAATTCTTGGTTGGGCTTTTGCGGGATTAAATGACAGTTTGTGGCAGAACGTAAAATTGGCGAATGATAAAAATACCGCCCATCTCACAGCTCAGCAGGCACCACCGATGAGGATTACCGCACAACTCAAACCCCGCTCTGTTTCACAGCCTCTGCCGGGGAAATATGTGTATGACTTTGGACAGAATCATGCAGGAAGATTACGTATAAAAGTTCGGGGGAAATCCGGTGCGCGTGTGCAGATTCGTCATTCGGAAATACTCAATCCTGATGGTACGCTGAATACGGATAATTACCGCATGGCCAGAGCAACAGATGTATACTATCTTAAAGGCGGGGAAGAAGAGATATATGAACCCCATTTTACTTATCGCGGATTCCGCTATGCCGAAATATCGGGATTAACGGAAAAACTGCCCCTCGAAAATGTTATTTCACAGGTAATTCATAACGATGTAGAGCGTACCGGATTTTTCAAATGTTCCAATCCGCTGATCAATAAAATTTATGAGAATATTCTTTGGGGACAGCGATCTAATCTGTATAGCGTGCCCACCGATTGCCCGCAGCGAAACGAACGGCTTGGCTGGACGGGCGACGCTCAGGCTTTTTCTGCAACCGCTTGCTGGAACATGGATATGGAACTCTTTTTTAAAAAATGGATGCGAGACATAATGGATTCGCAAACCGCCGAGGGTATCATCCAAAACATTAATCCCACATTGGAAAATAAATGGTCATCACCTGGATGGGGAGATGCAGCTGTTATTATTCCCTGGAATGTTTACCGCTTTTATGGAGATAAACGCGTTATCTTGGAAAATTATAGTGGAATGAAAAAATGGATCGATTATATGCAGAGTCGGGCAAAAGACGGTGTGCTATATGATGTAGCCGGTTATGGTGATTGGTTATCGGTAAAGCCTTCTCCCTATAAGCCCATCGGCGCTGCTTATTACTACTATTCCACCCAACTTTTTTCAGCAATGGCCGGAATTATTGGTCAAAAAGATGATGAACAAAAATATGCTGAATTGGCGGATAAAATCTCCACGGCATTTAATAATACTTATTTCGATGAGAATGGATATTATCCGGGGAAAACACAGACATCTTATGTTTTACCGCTGGCATTCGGATTGGTAGCGGAAGTACAAAAAGAACGGGTGCTGAAAAATCTGGTGAAAAATATTGTTGCGCAGAATTATCATCTTTCTACCGGATTTATGGGTACGGCACATATGTTTAAAATATTATCTGATAATGGTTTTCATGATACAGCTTATCGAATGGTTGCACAGCGTACTTATCCTTCCTGGGGCTATGAAATTGAGAACGGGGCAACGACTATTTGGGAGCACTGGAACAGCAACCGGCTTGATGAAGTGGATGCTTCCATGAATTCATTTAACCATTTTGCACTTGGAAGTGTGGGAAGTTGGCTTTATGAATCACTTGTGGGAATTAATCCAAATCCGCAGGTACCCGGATTTAAACGTATAATATTTCGTCCCCGTCCTGTTGGCGATTTAACCTGGGCAGAAGCAACTTATAAAAGTATGTATGGTGATGTTTATTTGCGTTGGGAAAAAGACGCTGACAAATTTTCATGTAAAATCACCGTACCGCCAAATACAACAGCGCTTGTTTATTTGCCGATTATTCCAAATCTATCAGTAATCAGGGAAAACGGGAAAATTTGTTTTGAAAATGATAAATCTAAGGAGAATATTGAAGGTATCCGTTGTATGGGGAAGAAAAACGGCAGTATTGTTTTTGAACTCGTTTCCGGTAAATATATTTTTGAGATGACAGGGCAAAATAAAATTTAAAAGATTATTCCCATGTTTCCATATTTTATTTCAACTGGTCATTCATATGAATAATATAGAGCTAATCCGTCGGGCACAATAGCGATGATACACTTCTAACTTATTATAGCACATCGGATTAAGTTGCTTCGAAAATACCATATCCATGCGCGGTTGGAGCTGAGCATTTGGTCAGATAACTGGTTTTTACTGATATATCATTTTATAGAATAACCAAGCCCAAGTCTTATGTTTGTTTGTTTCCTTTTTTCAGCAGAAA